>JAWFOO010000002.1:0-207537 GCA_032511625.1 Streptococcus mitis
GAAAATCAAATTCAAACCACGTCAGCTTCACCTTGCCGTACTCAAGTACAGCCTGCGGCTAGCTTCCTAGTTTGCTCTTTGATTTTCATTGAGTATTATGTAATCGGTTATAGAGGAGCCAAGCCAGATAGCCACCCAAGGTATTGGTCCACAAATCATCAATTTCAAAGACGCGATTGAAATCAAAGAAAAAATCCAAGACCAACTGCGTACACTCGATTCCAAGACTCACTAAAAAACTGAAAAAAATCACTTTTCTTGTCTTACGCAAGTTTGGAAGGAGATAAAGGAGTTGGAAAACAAGAGGAAAAAGCAAGAAGACATTGAGGATATTTTGTAAAAAAATCCAAAATAATTGTCCTACATCACTCACTTCGCCCAGTTTCCAGAGAGAATTGAAAGGAGTCAAAAGAAAAACCAGGCGTCCAAGATGCTGAATACCTGGAGTTTCCACTCCCACGGGAGAATGTTCTTGAGGAGTAAAGCAAAAATAGACGATACAAATGCTATAGAAAATGACTCCCCAAACCAAAATATGATTATAAGTTTTCTTCATCATTAAGGATTGACTGCTGCGACTGCTTTCTGGCGGTCACGTTTCATTGTGTTAGAGCGCAATTGTCCACAAGCTGCATCAATATCTGTACCATGCTCTTGACGAACAACACAGTTGACCCCTTTTTTCTTAAGCGTATCATAGAAGGCCAGGACGCGCTCTTTAGGACTACGGCTATATTGGTCATGCTCACTAACTGGGTTATAAGGAATCAAGTTGACATAAGACAATTTCTTGATGTTCTTGAGCAATTCAGCCAATTCTAAGGCTTGTTCTACACCGTCATTTACTTCATTGAGCATGATATACTCAAAGGTTACACGACGATTGGTTGTTTCGATATAGTACTCAATAGCAGCAAAGAGTTTTTCAATCGGAAAGGCACGGTTAATCTTCATGATGCTTGAACGCAACTCATTGTTAGGTGCGTGAAGGGAAACGGCAAGATTGACCTGAACTCCTTCATTAGCAAAATCACGAATTTTATGGGCCAAACCTGAGGTTGAAACCGTAATGTGACGAGCACCGATAGCCATTCCCTTGTCATCATTGATGGTACGGACGAAATTCAAGACATTGTTGTAGTTATCAAAGGGCTCACCGATACCCATGACAACGATATGGCTGACGCGTTCGTCCTGACCACGCTCATCAAAGTATTTCTGAACCAGCATGATTTGTGCTACGATTTCACCGTTATTGAGGTCACGTTGTTTCTTAATCAAACCAGAAGCACAGAAGGTACAACCGATATTACAGCCGACCTGAGTGGTCACACAGACTGACAAACCATAGTGTTGACGCATGAGTACTGTCTCAATCAACATACCATCAGGCAATTCAAAAAGATATTTAACGGTACCATCAGCAGACTCTTGAACGATACGTTGTTTCAAGGGATTGACCACAAACTGGTCATTGAGCTTAGCAATCAAATCCTTGGAAAGGTTGGTCATCTCTTCAAATGACTGGACACGTTTACGGTAAAGCCATTCCCAGATTTGATCTGCACGGAATTTCTTTTCTCCCTGCTTCAAAACCCATTCCTGCATGGTTTGACGTGTTAAACTATAAATTGACGGTTTCATTTCTTCTCCTTATTCTCTACTCACTTCTGACGAATGACAAAATGACGTTGTCCCTTGTCCTCTTTCTGAGAATGCTGGTCTTTCTGACGACGTCTATTTTTCTTATCTGCATTCGGTTTTCGTTTGGTTTGAACCGGTTTCTTTCCTTTTTTAGAAGGTGTTTCTTCTTCCTTCTTACGCATTTTCTTGTCAAATGATGCTCGCTTAGGAGCTTCATTTTCTAAGACAAAATAGGCACAACCATAACTACAATACTCTAAAAGGTAGTCTTGTAAACGACTGATTTTTTCAAGTTTTTCTTCTGTTCGATCATCCTTGTAAAAACCTCGTAGGCGAAGCTGTTCGTTGCTCCAATCTCCCACGATATAATCAAACTTGGTTAAGACTTCTGAAAAACGCTGATTAAAAGCCGTCACATCAAAGGCATCCTTGATATTTTCCACCAAGGAAAAAGCTATCCCTTCCGTTTCAACCTTGTCCCCGTGTAAATGAAACTCAGGACCAGGAAACTTGTTATAGTTGTATAATTCAGGTGCAATTTCTTTTCGCATAGATATCCTTTTTCCACGATTACTTAATACTTTATTCTACCATAATTTCTAGCAGTTAGCACGTTTCTCATAAAAATGAAAAAAGTCTGACGATTTTGTCAGACTCGAATCATATGACCTAAAAAATCATATAACCTAAAAAAGAGAAGAAGCATTCTTCCCTCCATATACCATTATTTAGCGGCTGCGTACAATTCATCTACTTTGTTCCAGTTGATTACTGAGAAGAAAGCTTTGATGTAGTCAGGACGCACGTTGCGGTATTTCACGTAGTAAGCATGTTCCCAAACGTCCAAGCCCAAGATTGGTTTTTTACCTTCTGAGATTGGTGTGTCTTGGTTTGCTGTTGAAGTCACTTCAAGTTTACCTTCTTTGTTGACAACCAACCATGCCCATCCTGAACCGAAACGAGTTGTTGCTGCTGCAGTGAAGGCTGCTTGGAATTCTTCAAATGAACCAAATGTTGCATCGATTGCTGCTGAAAGTTCTGCTGATGGAGCTGTTTTCTCAGGAGTCATCAATTCCCAGAAAAGAGCGTGGTTCAAGTGTCCACCACCGTTGTTAATAAGTGCTTGACGGATATCAGCTGGAATAGATTCCACATCAGCAAGCAAGACTTCAAGGTCTTCACCGATTTCAGGGTGTTTTTCAAGAGCTGCATTAGCATTGTTGACATAAGTTTGATGGTGTTTGTCATGGTGCAAGTGCATTGTTTCCGCATCGATGTATGGTTCCAAAGCGTCGTATGCATATGGAAGATCTGGTAAGATAATAGCCATCTGTAATACCTCTTTTTCTTTCTATATGAAAATGATAACGCAAACATTCACTTTTTTCAAGTTTTTTGCTTATAGATGAAGAAATCACTGAAATACTTTCTAATAATACTCTTCGAAAATCTCTTCAAACCTCGTCAACGTCTCCTTGCCGTAGGTATATGTAATTGACTTCGTCAGTTCTATCCACAACCTCAAAACAGTGTTTTGAGCTGACTTCGTCAGTCTTATTTACAACCTCAAAGCAGTGCTTCGAGCAACCTGCGGCTAGTTTCCTAGTTTGCTCTTTGATTTTCATTGAGTATAAAACAAGCAAATCAGCAAGAAACCCACGACAAGATAATCTTGACGCAGGTTGTAGTTTCAAAAAAATGTCAATTGACCTGACTAGCAATCTGTAAAAGTGCCTTTTCAAAAAGGAAACTCTTTTCATAAAGACCTGTCTTAATCTGATAGTCTGTCTCAATCAAATAAGAAATAGCTTGCTTCAAAAAGCTCAAGGAAAGTCCTCGTGAATCCCTCAGCGCAAACTTGATTTGATAGGGATTTGGATTGCGTCCGAGAAAACTTCCTAGACTACTTGCAATCTGCGATTCTGTTTGTCCAGACTCCGCCAAAATTTTCACCTGAGTAAAAGTCCGAAATTGTCCTAGCATGACTGCAATCAGTTTGATTTCATCTTCACCTTGCAAGGTCAAGTCTCTAACCAAGTCACGCGCCTGATCCATCTTTTTAGTCAGAATAAACTGAGTTAAATCAAAAATATTGTCCTGCAAGGTCTTGGGAATAGCATTGACAATATCCTCTTCCTCGATAACAGAGTCTTCCTTATAGGACTGTAAAAAGAGGAGATTTTTCTGGATTTCGCTAAATTGAAAACCAGATTTGATAAGGAGGTTTTCAAAAGAATGATTGGCAAACTGCAGACCTTGTTTCTGACTCCACTTTTGGAAATACTGGCGCAATTCTTGTTCTTTTGCTTCTACTGCATCAAAGACCTTGGCATCACGCTTAAGTAATTTTACCAGCCGTCTTTTGCTATCCAGCTTTCCTTCTGCAAAGATTATCAACTTGGTTGTTAGTGAAGGATTGTCAAAGTATTCCTCAAATGACTTGAGCTCATCATCTGTCAAAAAGCGTTTTTTAGTAGTCGTGATATCAACAAAATGGTCTAATATCACGATTTTTTCATCCGCAAAGAAAGGAAGACTGACCAACTCCAGTTCCACATCCTTGTAAACTACTTCTTTCATATCAAAGTAGGCAAAGTTGAGGTCGGCAGAATCATAACCAATCTGTTTCAACACTTGACTCTTCATCACTTCAAACTGACCCTGATCTGTCCCTGTAAAAAGGCTCAGGCTAGGTAAATTTGATAAAGTCAACTTCTGGCTTTCTTCAATAGCTAGCATCTTCTCTCCTTTCTTCTGATTTTTTAATGAATTTAGTCAATATACCGCAATTTCCCACGGAAATCTTCTAGGCTCTCGTACCCTTTTTCCGCCATGATTTCTTTCAGTTCATTGGTAATGCGGTCAAAAGCACTGACGCCTTCTTTGTGAAGGGTGGTTCCCACCTGCACCATACTTGCTCCACAGAGGATATGTTCAAAGGCATCACGACCAGTCAACACGCCACCTGTTCCGATGATTTGGATTTGAGGATTTAAACGTTGATAAAAGGCGTGAACATTAGCTAGAGCAGTCGGTTTGATATACTCGCCACCAATGCCACCGAAACCATTTTTAGGACGAATAACGACAGACTCATCTTCTATATAAAGGCCGTTTCCGATAGAGTTAACACAGTTGACAAACTTGAGCGGATACTTGTTGAAAATAGCTGCCGCTTGGTCAAAGTGAACAATGTCAAAATATGGTGGCAATTTAATTCCAAGAGGTTTGGTGAAGTAGGCAAACACCTCTGCTAAAATCCGGTCTGTTGTCTCAAAATCATAGGCAATCTGAGGTTTTCCTGGAACATTTGGACAGGAGAGGTTTAGCTCAGTCAGACCACGAAAATCACTCTCTTGGACTTTTTTCAAGATAGTATGGGTTTCCTCTGGAGACATGCCGACTAGAGATAGGAAGAAAGTTCGGTTTGGCTCTTTTTCCTGTAAATCCAAAAGATAGTCCAAATAATAGTCTAAGCCATTATTCGGTAATCCCATAGAGTTGATAGAACCAAGTGGAACATCTTGATAGCGTGGCTCAGGATTTCCCTGACGAAATTCCAAGGTCGCTGTCTTAGTGACAAAGGTTCCCGCTGCTGAGTTTTTAACCCCTTCTAGCTCCTCTATCGTCATACAAGCCACACCCGCCGCATTCATCAAACAATTGTCAAACTCAAAACCAGCAATTTGTGTTTTCGTTGATACCATGATTCTAATCCTCCAGATTCCTTTTATTGCTAATATTATACCATATTTTCAGATTTTCTCTTTGAGAAAGATATTTACAAGAAAAAGGTTCGTTTTTTATCTATTTTCAAAAAGTCTCAAAACTAAATTGATAGAATTTTTAGAAAATTTTTGTTTTTTCTCTTTACAGTTAAAAAAAATTCTGCTATAATGACACACATAATTAAATTAGAATTTAAGGAGAACGATATGACATCTGCTAAAGAATATATCCAAAGCGTGTTTGAAACTGTAAAAGCTCGTAACGGGCACGAGGCTGAATTCCTCCAAGCTGTTGAAGAATTTTTCAACACTTTAGAACCTGTATTTGAAAAACACCCTGAGTATATCGAAGAAAATATCTTGGCACGTATTACTGAACCAGAGCGCGTGATTTCTTTCCGTGTTCCTTGGGTTGACCGTGATGGAAAAGTTCAAGTAAACCGCGGTTACCGTGTTCAATTCAACTCAGCTGTTGGACCATACAAAGGCGGACTTCGTTTCCACCCAACTGTAAACCAAGGGATTTTGAAATTCCTCGGATTTGAACAAATCTTTAAAAACGTTTTGACTGGACTTCCAATCGGTGGAGGTAAAGGTGGATCAGACTTCGATCCTAAAGGTAAAACAGATGCTGAAGTGATGCGCTTCTGCCAAAGCTTCATGACTGAATTGCAAAAACACATCGGACCATCACTTGACGTACCTGCTGGTGATATCGGTGTAGGTGGACGCGAAATTGGTTACCTTTACGGTCAATACAAACGTCTTAACCAATTTGATGCTGGTGTCTTGACTGGTAAACCTCTTGGGTTTGGTGGTAGCTTGATTCGTCCAGAAGCAACTGGTTACGGTTTGGTTTACTACACTGAAGAAATGCTCAAAGCTAACGGTAATAGCTTTGCTGGTAAGAAAGTGGTCATTTCAGGTTCTGGTAACGTTGCTCAATACGCGCTTCAAAAAGCAACTGAACTTGGTGCAACTGTTATCTCTGTATCTGACTCAAATGGTTATGTCATCGATGAAAATGGTATCGACTTCGATCTATTGGTTGATGTTAAAGAAAAACGTCGCGCTCGTTTGACTGAGTATGCTGCTGAAAAAGCAACTGCAACATATCACGAAGGTTCTGTATGGACTTACGCTGGAAACTATGACATTGCGCTTCCATGTGCGACTCAAAACGAAATCAACGGTGAAGCAGCTAAACGCTTAGTTGCTCAAGGCATTATCTGTGTATCTGAAGGTGCCAACATGCCAAGCGACCTTGATGCCATCAAAGTTTACAAAGAAAATGGTATTTTCTACGGACCTGCCAAAGCTGCCAATGCCGGTGGTGTAGCCGTTTCAGCCCTTGAAATGAGCCAAAACAGTCTTCGCCTTTCATGGACTCGTGAAGAAGTTGATGGACGTCTCAAAGACATCATGACAAACATCTTCAATACAGCTAAAACAACTTCAGAAACATATGGTCTTGATAAAGACTACCTTGCAGGAGCTAACATTGCTGCCTTTGAAAATGTAGCAAACGCTATGATTGCCCAAGGTATTGTTTAAGATTCATTTGCTTAATCCTCAATCGCTTCGATTGGGGATTTTTATGTTGAATCCAAAAAACTCACCATTAACAGTGAGTTTTAACATCAGAATTTATTTTACTTTCATTAGGGCAGATGACAAACATTCAACAATCTCATCAACTGCTTCATCTATGTTTATAGTTCCTTCATCATTCAACATCATGGGAATAAGATAAGAAAAACTCAATGCTAAAATGTAACGAACAATTCTTTCATTTGACCAATTTAGAATAAGTCCTTTTTCTTTAAATTGATTTAAAACAGGGCTAATTGGTTCTATTATAGATTGAACAATAATATTTCCTAACTGAATAGAAAGATTTTTATCAATAAAAGAACGCCCCAAGAGAATTTTAACATGCATTTGATTCTCCTGAATGAAAAAGAGCCTATCTCGAACAATACTTTTTAAAAAGAAGGGAAAAGTTTCTTGATCTACTGTGAATTTTTTTTCTGAGAAATCCGCAATCACTTCTGGAATAACCTGTTCTAGAAAAGTAGATAAAATGGCTTCTAAAATACCTTCCTTTGTTTTAAAGTAACTAAAAACAGTTCCTTCTGACACTCCAGCACGTTCGGCAATAAGGCTGGACGTTGTATTCTCAAATCCAATTTCTGAGAATAATTTTAAGCTTGATAATAATACTCGACGTTGTTTCAAGCTCAAGTTGCTAACTTCTAACGTCTGAGCATACTTTTGTTCTAAACTTTCCATCGCTAGCACCTCTCTTCTACTCTCTTACTTTTACGACTTTTTTGCCTCGACTGTGTCCCATTTTCAGACTACGATAGGCTTCTCTAACTGACTTTAGAGAAAAGTCATACACTTGATCAATTTTCAGCTGAACCTTCCCGTCTGAGACCATTTCAGCTAAAGTGCTAAAATCATCATATGTGGAATGTCTCGGACCAGTAAACTGAGCACCTTTTATCATAACATAGGGCGAAGGTACTAATGTCCCAATAGCTGTCCCCTTCAAGCCTAAACTAAAAGCCAATCTAACATAATCAGATCCATAACAATCCAAAAATTTTGTAATAGGCGTTGGACTAGCTGATAGAAGAGCCTTCTTGATATTCTCTTCGTAACTTACTGGTATGGCACCTAAAGACTTCAGAAACTCTGCATTTTTCTTACTTGCGATTCCAATCACTGTCGCCCCCTTAGCAACTGCATACTGTACTGCAATACTTCCAATACCTCCTGCTGCAGCTGAAATAACAACAGTATCTCTTGAATTTAAACCGATTCTTCTAAAAGCCCCACCCACAGTTAGAGCAGCTACTCCCATAGTAGCTGCGTGAGTCATGTCGATCATCTCTGGTTTCAATACAATTTCTGATTCATTGACACAAATTTCTGTTGCTAAAGCTCCCCTCTTAGTTCCCAAACCAGGATCGCTAATCATTGTTCCAAACACCTTATCTCCTACTGAAAACCTAGTTACTTCATTTCCAACTTCTGTAATAACTCCAGAAAAATCTCTCCCCACACCTCTTGGAAATAAAGATGATTTAGATTCAAACCAACGACTTGGTTTCCTTAATTTCGTTATAAAAGATAGAAATCGAAGGGGTTTCGCTCCCTCAAAAGTTTTATAATCAATAGGATTTAAACCAACAGTATGAACTTCTACTCTCACCTGATTTACATCCAAGGCTGTAGAGTCGATCTTCAGCAAATCTAAGACCTCTTCGTTACCGAAACGACTGTACTCTATTGCTTCAACAACCATTTTCTTTACTCCTTAATTTCACAAAATTGAGTGGACACTCATTTCTATAAATTATACTCTTAATTTGTAAGAAAATCAATATTATCGTTTGATAACGATTTATGACTTAATAAAAAATATCCATCATTTCGATTTACCAATATGATTCTTTCAATCTAACTCTCCTCACTTTTAAAGAATACTAGCCTCCTTTTTGCCCCTTCTTGAACAAAAAGAAAAACCGCTACTCCTAAGAATAGCGGTTTAATCATGTTTTTAAGCTACTAATGTAGTCGCTCTATTATTTAAGAGTAACTGAAGCTCCAGCTTCTTCCAATTTAGCTTTGATTTCTTCAGCTTCTGCAGTTGCAACGCCTTCTTTAACAAGTGCTGGTGCACCGTCAACAAGTTCTTTAGCTTCTTTAAGTCCAAGACCTGTGATTTCACGTACAACTTTGATAACGCCAACTTTTTTGTCGCCTGCAGATGTCAATTCAACGTCGAATGAATCTTTAGCAGCACCAGCGTCAGCAGCACCAGCTGCAGCAACAGCTACAGGAGCAGCTGCAGTTACACCAAATTCTTCTTCGATAGCTTTTACAAGGTCGTTCAATTCAAGGATTGAAGCTTCTTTAATTTCAGCAATAATGTTTTCAATGTTCAATGCCATTGTTATTTCCTCCAAATATGTTTTAAATTTATAATATTTTTTGTAGCTAGGCTACGCTGCGCAACTTAAGATTAAGCTGCGTCTTCTTTGCTTTCTGCAACCGCTTTGACTGCAAGAGCAACGTTGCGCACTGGCGCTTGAAGTACAGAAAGGAGCATAGAAAGAAGTCCTTCGCGGTTTGGAAGAGTTGCAAGTGCAAGAATCTCTTCTTTAGATGCGACAGCGCCTTCGATTGCACCACCTTTGATTTCAAGTGCTTCAGCGTTTTTAGAAAAGTCGTTCAAGATTTTCGCTGGTGCGATAACATCTTCGTTAGAAAATGCTACTGCAGATGGTCCAACAAATACAGATGCAAGATCTTCAAGACCAGCTTTTTCAGCTGCACGACGCAAGATTGAGTTTTTAATCACTTTATACTCAACTTCGCTTCCACGAAGCTCACGACGAAGAACTGTATCTTGCTCAACTGTCAAACCACGAGCGTCTACAACGACGATAGATGCAGCAGCTTTCATTTTTTCAGCTACTACGTCAACTAGTTCCGCTTTTTTAGCAATAATTGCTTCACTCATTAGTGTTTTCACCTCCGTTATTATTTTGCTTGGGGATATTTTTCCAAAAGAAAAACGCGCCCAAACCTAGACACGAAAGTACAATACGCTTCTTTTTACATGATACGTTTTGTCCTCGGTAGGATACTTATGAGTCGAGCTCCCCTACTGTCTTAGGCAGTTTTTTCAAACCGTATATAAGTATAGCATAGTCAAAAAAAGAATGCAAGATTTTTGCAAACTTTTTTTAAAAATTTTTTCGTGATTTTTCTTTTAAAGTTCTACTGTTAGGACTTGACCTTGCTTGACAACTTGTTGTCCGGCGATATAGACATCATCAACATCACTGGATTTAACAGCATAAACCAGGTGAGAGAGCATATTTTCTTGGGGTTGAAGATGGATTTTCCCTTGTGGTTGGATGACCAGAAAATCTGCCTGTTTACCAACTTCCAGACTTCCTATCTGCTCTTCCATCCCTAGGACTTTAGCCCCTTCGATTGTGAGTGCCTTGAGGGCTGTTTCGATCGGAAATTGGCTGGCATCTCCACTTTTCATCTTCTGAAGAAGGGCTGCAGTCCGTCCTTCCTCAAACATATCAAGGTTGTTGTTGGAAGCAACTGAATCTGTCGCAATTCCCACAGCTACTCCTGCTTTTTGCAGTTGGATAATGGGAGCAATCCCTGATGCCAGTTTGAGGTTACTGATAGGATTGTGAGCAATAGCCACTTGAGAAGTTGCCAAACGTTCAATTTCTCGCTCGTTTAATTCGACCCCGTGAGCAAAGACAGATGGATGATCTAAGTAACCCAGTTCTTCTAAAAAGGCTAGAGGACGTTTGCCGTATCGTTTCAGGATAATTCCTGACTCCTCCTTGGTCTCCGCAACATGGATATGGATAGGAATATTCAACTCTTTTGCCATATATAAGCTTTCTGCCAGCAAGTCTCTACTACAGCTGTAAGGAGAATGTGGTGCTACCATAACCTTGAAATTTGGATTTTCATATCCTAAAATTTCTTCAATGATTGCTCGAGTTCTACTTATAGTCTCAGCAGTTGTCTCTGCCTCTGAAGAAAAAAGAGTCGGTGAGAAATAACAACGCATCTTGGAATCTTTCACTGCCTGATAAATCCGCTCAATATCCACACCATTGGGATTATACATATCATTAAAGGTTGTTGTTCCTGACTGGAGCATCTCTGTCAGAGCTTCTTTGACCGCCTTAGTAGTCATGTCGGGAGTAAATCCTGCTTCTGCAGGCCAGATATGGTCATTGAGCCATTCATGGAGATTGCTATCATCTCGAATTCCTCTCAATCCGGTCATAGCAGAATGGGTGTGACAATTGACCAAACCAGGCATAATCCAGGCTCCCTGATAGTCTATAATCTGCTCAGCTTGCTCTATAATCTCTGACTGCTCTTGACCAACATAGACGATTTGAGAATCCTTAACGGCTAAGATTCCATCTAGATAAACATGGAAATCTTTGTCACAAGTCACGATATTTACATGCTGAAAGACTTTCATTCTAGGCTCCTTTTCTATAAGACAATTTACAGTGAATAATTTTTCTAGATATTGTAACAAAAAAGTCACCCGAAGGCAACTTTTTTCGTTCATAAGATTTTAAAATAGGAAGGCTTATTCTGAGCTAAAAGCTGCAGCTTGCTGCATTTGGTAATACTTGCCCTTTCTAGTCATGAGATCCTGATGATTGCCATGCTCCACAATATCGCCATCCACCAAGACAAGAATCAAATCTGCATCCTGAATAGTTGACAAACGGTGAGCAATGATAAAGCTTGTACGCCCCTTCATGAGTTTGGCAAAGGCATCCTGTACCAGCACTTCTGTCCGCGTATCAATGGAGGACGTCGCCTCGTCTAAGATAAGAATCTTGGGAATAGCTAGAAAAACTCGGGCTATGGTCAAGAGCTGAGCCTGACCGACAGAGAGAGATTCTCCAGCATTTTCCAACTTGGTATCGTAACCCTGCGGCAACTGTTGGATGAAAAAGTCTGCATTGGCTGCTTTGGCAGCAGCAATCACTTGCTCCCGACTGGCATCAGGATTTCCAAAGGCAATATTGTCATGAATGGTCCCTTGCTTGAGCCAGGTTTCTTGGAGCACCATGCCAAACTGCTGACGTAAAGAGGCACGACTATAGTCATAAATGGATTTCCCATCCAGCAAGATATCTCCCGAGTTAATGGGATAAAAACGCATGAGGAGATTGATAAGGGTTGATTTTCCAGCACCTGTCGGACCAACAATAGCCACCTTGCTACCAGCTGGAATATCAATAGATAAATCCTTAATCAAAATCTTTTCAGGATGGTAACCAAAAGAGACATGTTTAAAGGAAATAGCTCCTTTAACTTGGTCACTGGTCAAGACTTCCTTACCAGTTTCAGCCAGCTCAGTGCTATCTAAGACAGCATAGACACGCTCTGCGCAAGCAAGAGCACTTTGCAATTCGGCTAGAACTGAGGAAATATCGTTAAAGGGCTTAGTGTACTGTTGGACATAATTCAAAAAAGTCACTAAACGCCCGATAGTCAAGGTAGAGCCTATCATTATACGATAAGCTCCCACTCCAGCTAGAAGCGCATAAATGAGCGCATTTACAAAGCGAGTCGAAGGATTAACTGTTGAAGAATAAAAGATAGCTGACTGAGAATAACCTGCATAATTGGCATTAGCCTCGTGCAGCCTTTGGATAAACTCTTCCTGAGCATTAAAGGACTGGATAATGGTCTGCTGGCTCAACGATTCTTCAATTAATTGTGTCTGAATCCCCCTCGTCTCTGTTTGCTTCTGGAAGAGATGATAGGATCTCTTGGCAATAAAGCGTGAAATTACCATAGACAGTGGCGTCAACAGCAAGACCAAAAGAGTCATGAGGAGATGAATTTGAATCATGGCTAGAATGCTGACTAAAATCATCAAGACACCAATAAAAAATTGGTTAAATATCATGGTCAAACCAGCTGCTAACTGCTCGATGTCTGTGGTCACACGACTGACCATCTCTCCACTTCCTTGACGATCCACAAAAGCAATCGGTAACCGATGAAGCTTATGTATGATTCGCTCTCGCAAGTCTCTGGTATAAGAGAAGATTAGGCGATTATAAATAAGAGGATTTATCCATTGTACCAGTGTATTTCCTATGACTACCAAAATCATCTGTAGGAAAATCTGCCAAAAAACTGGTGAAGAGCCAGTCACTAGGACTTGGTCGATGACCTGTCCGATTAAGATTGGTAGGTAAATCGATAAACCAACCTGAGCAATAGTTCCTAGAAAGGCTAGGAAAAGGAGGAAGGGATGGCTTGCTAAATCTTTTGCCAAACGTTTGAGCGTCTGGTTTGCAGTTTGTCGTCTCATACTAGTCCTCCTTACCATGTTGGGATGCATTGATTTCGCGATAAACTTGACTGGATTTCATCAAGTCCTCGTGATTGCCGATAGCTAGGAGCTCACCTTTTTCCAAGAGGAGAATCTGGTCTGCCATCTGAAGCGTCGAAGTCCGTTGAGAAATCAAAATTAAGCTCGTATTTGGCAAATTTTCTCGGATAGCTTTCAAGAGCTTGGACTCGGTAATGGTGTCAAGAGCCGAAGTCGCATCATCTAGGATGAGAAACGGACCCTGCCGCAAGACTGCTCGTGCGATAGACAGCCTTTGTTTTTGACCGCCCGAGAAATTTCGCCCTCCTGCCTCAACTAGAGCATCCAAGAGTCCTTCCTTATCACTGACAAAATCCTTGGCTTGTGCAATTTCCAAGGCCTGCCAAAGCTCTTGGTCAGTTACTTCTTGATGTAAACCTAGAGTCAAGTTGGAACGAATGCTTCCCTTAAAGAGCTCGACTTTTTGAGGCACATAGGCAATCCAAGACCGCCACTCCTCTAAATTACTAGGACTACGTCCATCTCGATAAAGGTCAATGCTCCCCTTGTCTGCTGGATAAAGTCCAAGGATGAGTTGCACCAAACTTGATTTACCAGAACCCGTTCCCCCAATGATACCAAGGATTTGCCCTTGCTTCATATCAAAGGAAATGTCTCTCAGAGAAGGCTGGGCCGCATCAGGATAGGTAAAGGTCAGTTCTTGAACTTGTAAAACCTGATCACTGGTAGCTTGCTTTTGTTCTAATTCTGAATGGATGTCTTCTGGAGCTTCGGCAAAGACTTCCTCAATTCGCTTAGCTGAGATATAGGACTGGTTGAGAGAATTTATCAGCATGGCTAGCTTGACCAATTCCACCAAAATCTGTAAGAGATAGTTGATAAGGGCAATGAGAGCACCTTGACTGAGCAATCCTCCTTGAATAGAAATATAGCCTTGCCATATAATAACGAGGAGAGTTCCATTTACAATCAGATAGGTCAGGGGTGTTAATAAACTGGACCAGAAACCTGTCTTTTCTTGTAATCTAGCATAGACTTGGTTAAGAGTTTGAAAAATCTGTAACTCTCGTTTTTCTTGTCCAAAAGCACGAATAACTCGCATTCCTTGTAATTGCTGACGTGTTTCCTGAACCAGTTGATCCGTTTTCTTTCTCAGACTGCTGTAGAGAGGATTAACCAGTCTAGAGAGCCCTACAATAACAATGGTCAAAATGACAACCATGACCAAGAACCAAAGAGTCAGCTCAGCTGAGATTCGATAGGCCATAAAAATGGCTCCAAAAACGATAATAGGCGCTCGTAAAAAGAGACGCAGGAATTGATTGATACCAGTCTGAATCTGGTAGGTATCCGAAATCAAGCGAGTGACCAAGCTAGAAGTGGTCAAACGATCTCTGCTGTCCTTGGGCAAGGAAAGAATATGGCGATAGAGGTCACCTGTCAATTCTTTGGCAAATCCAACCGCAGCCTTAGCTGAGTAGAACTGGGCTATTAAGGCTACTACCACACCAATCACTGCAAAGATAAGGAGCAACCCAATCTGCATCCAGAGATGTCCTTGATTTCTCTGGGGCAAGGATTGGTCAACAATCCCAGCAATCACCATGGGAACCAAGAGCTCAAACACAGCTTCTAGTAACTTGAACAAGGGGGCTAAAATGGATTCCTTGATGTAGGGTTTAAAGTAAGATAATAGGTGTTTCATAAATCCCTTCTATTCGTATTCTGGAAATGAAGAAAGTGGGAAGCACCCACCCTCTCTGTTTTATTTGTTTAAGTATGGCAGTAGATAGCCATATCCTGCTTTTTCCATCTCATCCTTGGCCACAAAGCGCAAGGAAGCAGAATTGATACAGTAACGGAGGCCACCAAACTCACGCGGTCCATCTGTGAAAACATGGCCCAAGTGAGCATTCCCCGACCGAGAACGAACCTCAATTCGCTCCATTCCATGACTGAGATCCTTGTAATAATGAATCAATTCCTTGGAAATCGGACGGCTAAAACTTGGCCAACCACAACCTGAGGCAAACTTATCCTTGGCAAAAAAGAGTGGCTCACCTGTCGTAATATCTACATAAATTCCCTCTTCAAAGGTTTGGTCATAGGCATTGGTAAATGGAGCCTCTGTGGCAGCTTCTTGGGTAACACGATAGGATTCTTCAGATAAACTGCCCTTTAACACATCTTGACTAGGCTTTTCATAGTTTGCTGCATCAATCAATGGCTTCTCAGCATCGGTCACATCGATATGACAGTAACCTGAAGGATTCTTCTTAAGATAGTCTTGGTGGTAATCTTCAGCAAGAATGTAGTGGCGAAGTTTCTCCACTTCTACTGCAATCTTTCGCCCAAGCATGCGCTCCTGCTCCTGCACCACTGTGTAGATAGCTGGCAAGTCTGCTTCATCCTGGTAATATATACCGGTCCGATACTGACGTCCACGGTCATTCCCTTGTTGATTGATTGACGAGGGATCGATGACTCGGAAATAATAAAGTAAAATCTCTCTAAGTGACACTGCATTCTCATCATAAATCACTTGCACCGTTTCTGCATGATCTGTTTCCTTGAGCAGCTGGTAATTGGTCGTTTCGACTTGTCCATTAGCGTAGCCGACTCTGGTTGCTAGCACTCCAGAAATGCGTGAAAAATATTCCTCTAGGCCCCAAAAACAACCACCTGCTAGATAAATTTCTGCCATCTTTATTTCTCCTTTATCAAATTTTTAACTAGACTTCTTTTCAAAAAAAGGACAGGAAGCCCTCTGGTCGAGAGTTTCCCCATCCTATCTTCTATTCTTTATTTTGCTTCGACACGGACACCTTGGGTATCAACCTTCAAGTCATGAAGTTTTCCTTTGAAGGGTTGCTTTTCCAATTCAGCCTTAATCGTTGGCATCTTGTCATGAGAAGCCAAAACCATAACTGTCGGCCCAGCACCAGAGAGATAGGTTGCATAGGCACCATTTTCTTTGGCCACTTGCTTAATCGAAGCAAATTCTCTCACCAAGTCCTGACGATAGCGCTCGTGGAAGAGGTCTCCCTCGATTGCTTGTCCAGCGGTCACCATGTCTCCTGCCAACAAGGCTGCAACCGCCACATTGGCGATAGAACTAGCTGCAACAGCTTCCTTGTAAGACAATTTCTTAGGTAAGACGCCACGGCTGTCTCGAGTACGCAATTCATAGTTTGGAATGTAGGCTAGGAAATCACACTCTGGGAAGTCTGCTACGATAGCAGAAACTTGTCCATCAACAGAGCTTGCAATAACGAGATTACCATAAATGGCTGGAGCCACATTGTCAGGATGCCCTTCAATCTTGGTCGCTAACTGCAATTTTTCATGGTCTGACAAGTTGAGCTGGCCCAGTTGGTTGGCTAGTTCAATCCCAGCAACAATAACAGAACTGGAAGAACCCAAACCACGTGCCAAGGGAACATCACTAGTCATTTTTAAACGTCTTGGTTGCAAGTCTGGTACAATTTGCAAAGCAATTTTGAGCAAGAGATTACGATCGTCATGTGGAATCCATTTGCCAATCTGGTGTTCAATCAGCCACTCATCTCGTTCTTCACATACCTCAATTTGAAGATACTTGGTTACAGCTACACCGACCGAGTCAAATCCTGGCCCGATATTGGCACTGGTTGCAGGTACAATAATTTTCATCTTATTCTCCTAGCACCTTGAAGGTATTCAAGAGGTCAAATTCTGAAACCTTCTTCAATTCAGCTGAGACATTTTCAAGCTGGGCTTTATTAATCTTGTGTGTGATGATCACGACACGCGCCTTGTCCCCCTCTTTGCCATCTTGGAGAATTTGCTTGAAGGAAATATCTTGAGCATTGAAGATTTCAGCCAATTTCAAGACCTGACCTTTTGAGTCTGGAGCCAAGATTGAGAAGTAGTAATTAGCTTTGACATCCTCAGGATTTGCCAAGACCAAGTCACGGCTATATTCGTTGAAGTCTTTGCCAATGGTTCCATCATTCAGGCGACGAACGATACGGACAATATCCGCCACAACACTTGTTGCAGTTGGTTTTTGACCAGCACCTGGTCCGTAGTACATAGACTCACCGATACCGATAGATTCTACAAAGACAGCGTTCATTACCCCATTTACACTGGCAAGTGGATGCGCTTTAGGAAGGAAGGTTGGAGTCACTTCTGCAGCAATTCCTGAAGAAGTTTCCTCGATAGAACCAACCAATTTCACTACATAACCCAAGTCTTGGGCTACAGCTACGTCTTCTGGTGTGATGTTACGAATTCCCTTGTGAGCTACATCATCAAAGGCAACCTTCATGCCAAAGGCAAATTGGCTCAAAATCACCATCTTGTAGGCTGCATCAATCCCATCTACGTCATTTGTCGGGTCGCTTTCTGCAAATCCTAGACGTTGCGCTTCCGCAAGAGCATCATCGTAAGACCAGCCTTCTTCCACCATCTTGGTCATCATGAAGTTAGAAGTTCCGTTGACTACTCCAAGCACGCGCGTGATTTTATCAGAAGCCAAGGAATTTGCCAAGGTACGAAGAATTGGAATCCCACCAGCTACTGCTGCTTCGTAGTAAAGTGCTACCTTGTTAGCTTTAGCGATTTCTAACAATTCTGCACCATGGACAGCCAAAAGGTCCTTGTTAGCAGTAACAACGTGTTTTCCAGCTTCCAAGGCACGAGTGATAAAGGTTTTAGCAGGTTCGATACGCCCCATCAATTCCACTACGATCGTAATGTCTTGATCTGACAAAATGTCATCCACATTGGTTACAAAGTTAAAGTTATTCCCTGCTGCAAGCAAGCGATTTTTCTCATCTTCATCCTTGACCAACACCTTAGCAACTTCAATCTCTGAATGTGCTGATTGATTAATTTTTTCTCCATTTTCCTTTAGGAGGAAAGGCACACCACTTGCAACGGTACCAAATCCTAGTAAAGCAATTTTAACTGTCATGTTTGTCTCCTCGAAATTTTCTAATATAGCCATTATAACAGAATTTTGTGAAAATTCCTATTATAGTAAATCACTATTTCAGTCTAGAAAAGAAAAAACGAATCTGATGATTCGCTCTTCTTAAAATCTAGAAATAGGTTTCCAGAAATGATTATACAATCTTTTGCAGATTAAGCACTGCATCGTGATTGATCAAGACTTGACCATACTCCTGCAATACTGAGCGGCTGATATCACTATCATCTGCAAACTCGCGCATACGAGCCAACAGCCAAGCTGGATATGGACTTGGATGATTTTCAATATCCACTAAAATGGTCAAATAATAGCGCTCATTCATCTTGTAGAGTTCAGAAGTTTCCATCTCAAAAGTCACTGTCTTTGAAAAAGCCACCAAGTCAGCCAACTTAGCAAAAGAAAGGATGTAGTAGATGTAAGGTTCTTTCTTACTCTCAGCTTCTTGTTCAGCCTGCTCCTTCTCTTCTTCCTTGGCTTCGACTTGTTCTAGAGATTGAATCGCTTCGATATCATCCTTAGTTTTGTCAGCGATACTTTTTTCCAGGGTTTTGATAAATTCATCAGGCGACATTTGAGCCAATTCTTCCATGTCTGGTAAATCCGATAAATCTTCAAAATCTAGATTTTGGTCAATCTTTGATTTGGTTACAAAGACATCGACCTTATCAGGTTTTGGAGTCACACGGAAGCTCAACATACCTGTATCTAGAAAGCTATCAGGCATCTCTAACTCATCCAAGATAGCATAAAAGAACTCTTCTGTTTTTTCTTGAGGAACGAGAAAGTCAGCAATCTCCATGCCTCGATCCATCAAATCCTCTAAAGACATCGTGATTTTCAAAGTTGTATCACTAATTTGTTTCATTTTCATTGCTAGTAACCTCATACTTTCAGTTCTATCTATTATACTAGATTTTTACGATTTTATCAAAAGAAGGCTCCTCTGTCGGGATAGATTTTCCATAGGGTAACTTCTGTAGAAGACTCTAATACTCTTCGAAAATCTCTTCAAACCACGTCAGCTTTATCTGCAACCTCAAAGCGGTGCTTTGAGCAGCCTACGGCTAGCTTCCTAGTTTGCTTTTTGATTTTCATTGAGTATAAAAGAAAATTTCTGCAGACAGATAGAAAAAGCCTTCAAAATCGGCTCTTACCCAACTTTGAAGACCTAATACATTAGAAAGTTTATAGTTTAAAGGTTGCTACACCGAGGATAGAACGATTTAAGTTTCGAAGAATTTGAAGACTTTGCTCAAATTTCTTATAACGAGTCACTCCGTACTCTTCAACAAGAAGGACTGTATCTCTTTCCAAAAGCGATGGCACATCTTGTAAATCGACAAAATGCATTCCTTTTAAAGACTCTTGATTTTGTTTCAATTTATCTAGGATAGCTTTGTTTGAGCTAACGATTGTTAATTCTTGCCCAGCATTTTTGTATGACAAGACATCTGCTAGGTTAGCAATTGTTGTAATCTCTGTTACAAAATCAATTTGATACTGAGAAAAATCACCTGCTCTATTGATTGTTGGATTAAAGAGATAAACCAATACATTTCCCATCACAACCAAAATCACACAGACTACTCCAATAACAGCTAAACGGAGAATCAAATTCTTCACATTCAATCCAAGCGCTGTCTCACCATTTGCATTCAATTCTTTAGAGTTGATGGTTTCCAATTTTTCAATTTTTACATTTGCATAAGTGTGTTTAAATTTCTCAATCAATCCATCAATTTTTCGCTCCAACAAGTCATTAGCATCTTTACTTGGTGTCAAAATTTTCACACCAACCCCTGCATCGTCAATCATATAGTAGACGGTCAATTTTTTCCACCAATAGTCACTTGTAGAATTTTTCAAGGTTGTCTCTGTCGTATCCAATTCACTGGCAATTTTTTTCAACTCACTCGGCTCTACATCATTGAAAAGATAAGCTCCATTCAAATTCCCATCAATCAATTTTCCGTAGAAATCACTATAACCACCAATTTGATGATTCAAAATCGTTTTAGCTGAATCTTCTGGAGGGGTGATTTTATAGCTAATATAAGTTGAATAACTTGTTGTGTCTTTGACAGTGTTTTTATTCTTAACTGCTTTAATTGTAAATGGTACAGCAATGAGAGCAAATAAAGCGATGAGAGCTAGAATATTTGCTTTTCGTTTTTTATAAAGATTTGCAAACAAATCAGCTACTGAATAATGTTCAAACATGATTTTTTTCTCCTTTGTTTAGTAGATACTGGTTCTCTTTTGTAAGCATTTTTGCTACGAATATAATCACAAGAACAATTCCCCAGAATTGCATTGTAAATAAATTGAAGAAACTTTCTGAAAAGCTACTTCTTGGCATAAAGAATAGATTATTCAATATGAGTAGGGACAAGGCAAATAGGATTGTTCTTGAACGATAGGCTACTTGCAGCATGGCTATGAATAACATACCTAGTAAGAGACTAAGTAGAAAGACTCCTATCATACCATAGTCGGTATACAACTCCATAATATAGCTACTTCCGATACCATGTCCTTTCAAGTATTCCTTATTCAAGACAAGATAGGATAGATTATGGGCATAACTATTACTATCAATAGCTAGTTCCACACTATTGGTTGTATGTTCAAAGGCTTTTCCTCCGAAAATGGCCCCTAAACTTCCCCTTGCAAAATAATCAATAACAGGACCAAAAGTAAAATTGCGTAAATCTCGGTAAGGGAGGCTACTGTTAAATAGAAAGCCTCGAGCCAAAACACCAAAACTGGTTCCTTGTTTATAGATAAAGTCAAGCAGGATATCCCAGAAACCTGTATGGGAAACTTGGACATTATCCCGTACATAATTGAGCACTCCCATCGCTAACATGAGAATAGGAGAACCTACAAAAATCGCTAACTTCTCTTTAAACCCAATCCATTTTCCCTTTTCTGTTTGCTCCCGCATAAAGTAATAAACGAAAGCAAATAAAATACTTAAAATAAAGGGATTGCGTGTCCCGATTGCCAAATGAATAGTATTAGCTGCAATAAAGGAGACAAGCACTGCTGTTGCCTGCCATTTCTTTGGCTTGGTTGCCAAATACATACACATTGCATAGACCGTAAATGTTGATAAGATATAGGTAAAATAAGGCAGTTTACTTTCAAAGTTTGCATAGTAGGCATAGTAGGAAGTCTGCAAGCGATACAGGAGCCGTTCAAATAAGCGAATGAAATAGAAAGGATAGGTTAGAAGAAAAACTCCTAGCGATACAAAGCGCAACCGCTTGATGTAAACCTCTTTTAGAGAACTTTCTATCTTCGATACTTGTATTTTCTTTCTAGCTATAAAATAGCGAGCTAGGAGCCCCCCTGTGGTCAATCCCAATATCGAAACCATGACAACTATAAAGGCAAAACGATAGGCTATGGGATGATAGGTATCCAAAGCGCCATCTCTAAAATAATCAATGGTCGGCCTTGATACCAGAAATACAAAAATAGTTAAAAAGAAAATAAAATGGATTAAGTAATACTTGATATCATTCCAACAAGCAATTAAGCTACTAACCAGTAAGAACAATAAAGTAGAAAGCAAGCTAACATTGTTATTATTAAACAGATATACAATTCCACTTACTAGCGTCAAGGCATAACTGACTATGGTCAAACTAAATAATAATCGTTTTCCATCAATCACTTGCTCACCCCCGTTCTAATGTAATTTTTTAGATTTTTCAATATTTTTTAGTAATAAGAATCGGTATAAGGAAATATTTATGAATAGAGCCAAAGCACTAATTCTTCTACCCTTACGAAAAATTGGATTCCTAGCAATAGTAAAGGCATGGCCTTTTAAAAAACGATGAATCTGAGAATAGGCTTCAAATTGTTTATACTGATCATCTAGTAACATCTTATCCAGAATAAAGAAGTGGGCATAGGCCAATCTGAAAAAAGCAACCTCTTTCAAGTCAGGATAGTTTTTCACAACTTCATTGTAAAACTTTTGGTAGATATCAATATAGGCTAAATCCTTCTCTGCATAGGGTTTAGTCGTAATACTATCCCCTCTATGGAAATAGTAATAATAGGGTTTGGTATTAACAACGTACTTCTTAGCCAACTTGATTAAATCAAAATGATAATAAGCATCTTCATAAATCAATCCCTTTGGAAAGGATAGGGCAGTTGCAATCTCTCTCTTGATTAGCTTATTACAAATCGTTCCAGGTATTTTTTCACCTATAAGGTATTCCTTTAGAAATGTTTGAGAATCACAGACAAAATACTCATCCTGATTGGCTGACTGTGGACTTTCATCATTAGCATAGACATTCATGACACCACAGCTCGAGACATCCGCATCTTCTTGAATTAATTGCTCATATAAGCTCTGAATCATTTCTGGATGGATATAATCATCTGAATCAATAAAAATCAGATAATCTCCGTGAGCCTGTTTCATTCCATCGTTTCGTGCTTGCGACAAACCTTCATTCTTTTTATGAAGCACTGACACCCTATCATCTTGTTCAGCGATTGAATCACACAAGCGACCACTTTCATCCGTTGCTCCATCATCAACAAGAATGATTTCCAGATTCTGATAGGTCTGCTTCTGAATGGAAGCTATCGATTTTTCTAGGTACTGCGCCACATTATAGACTGGCACAATGACACTAATTAATGCAGTTTCCATGCTACTCCTCTAATAGTTTTTCTACTTGTTCGATTTGTTTGGCAATTGTAAATTGCTGAATGAATTGGTTAGCCTCATTGACATCGAAGTTTGAGGCAGAGGTCATGTAGTCAATAATTGCCTGAGCCGCCTCTTGATTGCTCTCAATGATTTGTCCAAATCGTCCTTCTTGAGATAATTCCTCAGCTCCTCCGACATCCGTAGAGACAAAAGGAATTCCCAGACTCAAGGCTTCCACATACACTCCAGGAAAACCTTCTTGTTTAGACATAGACAAGAGAACTTTCATCTGAGACAAATACTGATAAGGATTTTTTTGATAACCAAGGAAATGTACATAGTCTTCAAGCTCATATTCTTTGACGCGTTTTTTCAGTTCCTCTTCCATATCCCCAGCCCCGATAAAATAGAGATGATAGTTTTTTCCCTCTCGGTGTAATAATCGTATCACTTCCACCACACGGTCAGAACCCTTATTTTCCTCAATCCGTCCAATGGTACAGATACTTTGAGGAGCAATCTCGATATCGATCTTCTCTTGAGATTTTTCTAGAATAGTCTTAAAATCATAACCATTGTAGACCGTCTGTAATTTCGAAGCATAGTCTGGATAGACTTCCTTGATAGAATGACTGGTCTTTTTTGAAATTCCTACAATGGTATCCGCAGCATCCAACTGGCGTCTATGTGATTCTCTTTTGGAGCTATCCTTAAGAAATTCTTCAATACTTCCATGAATCCAAGAGATTTTCTTGACTTCTTTTCTTTTAGAGAACAAAAGTGGAGGATTCATAATGGTAAAGGAAACTTCAACATCATAGTCATCTTTCACCAGTAAGCGACGGGTCAGTCTTGGAAAATAAATTCTCATTCTCCACAAAAGAGCTCGTAACCATCTGGCTTGGCGGTAATCCTGAAGAGATTTTAAAATGCATACATGTTTAGGAACAGATTCGTATCCCTTGTCAAAGTGCTCCATTTCAAGAATATCAATATCATACTTTTCTGGATCTAGATTTGAAACAATGGTAGATAGAATCTTCTCTGCTCCACCCCCGAGAGAAAAAGACCACATAAAAAATAATATTTTTTTCTTAGCCACCATATTCTCCCTTGTATTCTGTATAAGACTTATCCATATCAGCGATGACAGCATCATGATGTGGTAGCTGCTTATCTACTGGTGGCGGCGTCATATAATCCCCAAAAGCAGTGCTGAGATAAGCATCATAGCCGACTGGAACGGGCATCTCTGTCTCTTCAAATGGCAAGAAAAGATTATCTTCAAAAGATTCGATTAGGTACTTGTTTCTCATGTAACCAGGACCCGAGCATAATTCCGTGATTCCATCGCTCTCATCTAGACTGTACTTGGTCATTTCTTTTTCAGCTTTTTTCCAAATGCGATAACGGAGAGATTTTGGAGTCAACCCCAGTAAAATACGGCTTCCCCACTTCATAAGTGCGCCATGTTTTTCTGGAATAGTTTGCGCACAAAAAAGAGAATAAATCAAGGCCCAACGAACCTGTTTTTTCCGCTCAGCTGGATTTTTCGGATAATAATCCAAAGGCAAAACATCCAAGGCCAGACCATGTGGCAATTCTAAATCCTGCTGATAAGGTTTGATACAGGTCGTTTCCTTATCACGAATGGTAATAAAAAGATTGCGGTCGACAAAATCCTTGTTACTCTTTGACAAGAAATAACGTTCATCTGCATAACGAGGCCATAATTCTGCCAATTTTTCATAATCCTTACGGGGCATAAAAAAGTCTAGGTCGTCG
Organism: Streptococcus mitis; assembly: GCA_032511625.1. Lineage (GTDB taxonomy): Bacteria > Bacillota > Bacilli > Lactobacillales > Streptococcaceae > Streptococcus > Streptococcus mitis_DL. Next base: position 24,750 of record JAWFOO010000002.1, read on the forward strand.
TCCCAAGGAATAAACCCCTTGTTTCGAAGGGCGCCAATAGCACCTCCTCCACAGAGATAACAAAGCAAATCATGTTCCTTGCAAAAAGCCACAAAATATTCAGCCATCTCCAGACTTCGAGCCTGAATTGCTTTTAAATCAGTCATATTGTTCATTATTCTTTCTATCGTATCGTTCCATTATACCATAAATAAGGGATGAAAATCTATTGCAGACTGTAAAAAATCAAAGCTTGACTGCTGGATACATAGCCTTCAAACTTTGATTTTTCTGTCTTATCTTATCTCATTCCCATTTGAGCGAGCTTGGTTTGATATTTATTTTGGTCTACTAAGAGTGCCTGTCCTCCATAGACATCATAGGCATCGACCCAATCACCTAGTTCTGGAACTGTTAATCTTTCAATGCCATTTTGCGCTCCATCTAGGAAGGATAAACCATTGGTCAGTAGGAAACTATACGGAACATTCGTAGAGGTCATCCCAAAGACCTTACCAAGTGCTTCTGATCCAGTAAAGAGTTTGGTTGGATCCTTGAGTTGCTGCAGAACAGCTGTCAGCACTTGCTGTTGTCTCTTGGTACGACCGTAATCACCTTCATCATCATCACGGAAACGTGCATAATTGAGCAAGGTTGAACCGTTCATCTGCTGTTTCCCAACTTTAATAGTCTGGGTTGGTGACTCTGTTTCCGTAGCATGTAAATCATCTCCGACTGTAGCTTCGGTTAAAGGTTGACCTTCTAAGGTTGAGAATTTGGCATCAATCGTCACGCCATCAGGGAAGAGAGTGTCAATAGCGGTTGCGAAGGCCTGGAAATCTACCAAAGCGTAATATTTAATATCCAAGTCAAAATTGTCTTTTAGGACTTTTCGAACCATTTCTGCCCCTTTTTGCCCCTCTTGTTCTCCTAACTCATAGGCTACGTTTAACTTGTTATCCGTCTGTTTTCTACCGTTAATGACTTGACTGTAACCATCTATATAGACCAAATTGTCACGCATGAAGCTGACCAGCTTAATTTTCTTATCTGAGCCGCCAACATTTAATACCATAATAGAGTCCGTTCGCGTCTCAGCACTATTTTGACCGATTCGCCCATCTGTACCCATGATCAAAATATTAACTCCATCTCTGGTATCTTGACCATTAAAAACTTCTACTTGAGCTGCCCTGGCATTGGTAGTTTTATCTGGATTAGCATTGGTATAACCTTTTAAGAACATAAAAATCATACCCAATGCTAGACAAGCTAAGATAGCCAGTAAACCTGCGAAAATGCGCCCCCACCGCAGCTTCCGCTTTTTAGTTTTTTTCTTTGGAAGAGAATTGATTTTCTGGTATCTCTCAGAACGACTACGGCTATTATAAGAAGGAATCGAAGTGGTAGCACTTGTCTTTCTATAATCCTCTGTCAATTCTTGACTTTCTGAGGGAGCGTCACTACTTGCCCTATTTAATTTGTCTTGCAAGTAAGCAAACTCTTTTTTTTCTCGCTCATTGAGGTAATGAATGTTCTTAAAGAGATAGTCATAACGCAACTGCTCGTGATGACTTAAAGGATTTTCTTTACTCATCTTCTCTCCTTTCCATGGTCTGATATTGGATAAATAGGATAGGCACCCAGAACCTTATACTGGATTCCGATGGCTTCTAATTCTTTTTGGGCAAAGTGGACTAAGTCCTTATCGGCATAATCCACATCGATAATGAAAAAGTATTCACCCAGTGCTGTCTTGAGTGGACGACTTTCAATTTTTGTCAGGTCAATTCCTCGCCAAGCAAAGGTCGAAAGAGCCTTGTAAAGTGCACCTGGAAGGTTGTCAGGTAAGGTCAGGGCCAAACTCATTTTCTCCCTTTGTGCTTGCAAGGGAATAGAAGGCTTTTTAGCTCCCAAAACCCAGAATCTTGTGAAATTGGCTTCCATTTCCTGAATATCCTCGGCAATCAGTTCCAAGCCATATTCTTCAGCAGAACTTCTAGGTGCAATGGCTGCAAAGGGCTGGTCTGGATGTTCGGAAATAAAACGGGCCGCATAAGCTGTACTAGCTGTTACCTCGATTTGAGCCTCTGGATATTGTTCATCGATGAATTTCTTTCCTTGAGCTAAGGCCTGTGGATGAGAAAAAATCTTTTCAATCTTAGTATGGCCTGGAACCACCATCAACTGCTGATGAATAGGCTGAACGATTTCTGCAACTGCTTGAATGCGAGCCTGATGAAAAAGGTAGTCCAAGGTTTCATGAACACTACCCTCAATAGAATTTTCAACTGGCACCACAGAATAGTTCACTAATCCTTGCTCATAGGCCTTGATGACATCTGTAATGTTGGCAAAGGCCTGCAATTCCTCCTGAGGAAAAGCTGTCTGCACAACGTGGTGTGAAAATGATCCCTTGGGACCTAGATAAGCAATTTTCATCTCAGTTCCTCTATAATTTCCTCTGGGCTTAGCTTGGTTACATCCAAAACCCGACTGGCCACTTCCTCATACCAAGCCTGTCTTTCTTGGAAAATAGCTGCAAGTTCTTCCTTGCTATTATTTAGAAAAAGCGGACGCTGATTGTCCTTATCAGCTGCGATACGGTGGTAGAGAGTTTCAAAATCGGCTTTCAGGTAGATATTATCAGAATTGGTCTTGAGTAAGTTGCGATTTCTCTGAGAAATAACCACTCCTCCACCAGTTGACACAACTTGATCTCTTTGTAGTAACTCAGCTAATACTTCTGACTCTACCTGTCGAAAGGCCTCTTCTCCCATTTCCGAGAAAAATTCCGAAATAGACATGCCTAAGCGCTTCTCTATCAGAGCATCCATATCGAGATAATCTGGATCCAATCCTCTTGCAATAGTCGATTTTCCAGCCCCCATAAAGCCTAATAACACCTTAGCCATGAATCAAGCTCTCCAAATCATCAAAGAAGCTAGGATAGCTGGTATTGATAGCTTCAGCACGGTCAAGCTCCACCTCTCCATCAGCAACCAAGAGGGCCGCGATAGCTGTCATCATACCGATACGGTGGTCACCAAACGTATTGACTCTAGCACCGTGAAGGGCTGATTTCCCTTTGATAATCATTCCATCTGCTGTAGGTGTGATATCCGCACCCATGCTATTTAAAGCGTCTGCCACAACCTGAATGCGGTCTGTTTCCTTGACCTTGAGTTCCTCAGCATCCTTAATAACTGTTATACCTTGAGCTTGGGTCGCAAGTAGGGCGATAACTGGCAATTCATCAATCAAGCGTGGAATCAAAGCTCCACCAATCTCTGTTCCTTTCAAATCAGAAGACTCAACAGTCAAGGTAGCAGATTTAGCGACTGGATCAATTTCAGTTATTTCTAGTTTTCCACCCATGGCACGAATGACATCAATAATACCGGTACGCGTTTCGTTGATGCCCACATTCTGCAGCACTAGACGAGAATTCGGAACAATCAAACCTGCGACCAACCAAAAGGCTGCACTGGAAATATCTCCTGGTACGACCACCTTTTGTCCTGTCAATTTTTGTGGTCCTTGGACTGTGATTTTCTTACCGTCCACACTTAAATGGCCACCAAATTGTTGCAACATATCTTCAGTATGATTACGAGTGCACTCTTTCTCGATAATAACTGACTTACCATTAGCTTGTAAGGCTGCAAACATCAAGGCTGACTTGACTTGGGCAGAGGCAATTGGCAACTCATATTGAATAGGTCTTAGGATTTTCGTTCCTTTTAAACGCAAAGGAGGCAAGTCTCGCTCAGTTTGCCCTGAAATGTTAACACCCATTTTTTTCAGCGGAATCGTCACACGGTCCATAGGACGTTTGGAAAGACTGTCATCTCCAAACATTTCTACTTCAAAGTCTGCACCAGCAAGAACACCTGAAATCAGACGAATCGAGGTTCCAGAATTTCCCATATCAAGGGCATTTTGCGGCGCTTTTAATCCATCCATGCCTACACCTTGAATAGTAATAACCCCATCTTTGTCCTCAATTTCAACACCAAGGTCACGAAAAACCTGCATGGTCGAAAGAACGTCTTCGCCACGCAGAATATCATAAACCTTGGTCTCACCCTCAGCCAAACTTCCAAAGATAATGGAACGATGACTAATAGACTTGTCACCTGAAACTCGGATACTGCCATGTAAGTGGCGAATGTTTGTTTTTAGTTTCATACTGGACCTCATACTTGCAATACTTTTACCTATTTTATCATAAAAAGCCAGAAATTCCTTAAAAATTCCTGACTTTATGATAGTTATTTTCTTATTTTAGCAATTCTTTTTCATTTTCAATTTACCAGCTATCTGAAGAGCCTCCACCATCAAATCCACCGCCACCCCAGTCATCTGAAGACCATGATGAACTAGAACTACCAGAATCATATGAATCTGATCTACCATAAGAACTTGACTGTACTCTTTGTGAAGCATAGTAGCTTTTTTTGAGGTCGGAAGTCCAAGAAGCATTCCTCACAAAATCTTTATCGTTTGGATAGAGTTTCCCTTTCCCATTATAAGAGTATTGAGAGCGATTAAGCCTATCTAGGTGCTTTCTTTCAACTTCTGCGTAGTATGCTTCTATAAGTAATGTAGTCCAAGTGTCATTAGGTAGAAAACCTTTTGAGTCTGGATATAGTTTGTTATATCCTTCGTACTGATATTGAGACCTAATTAAACGCTTATTTTTTTTATAGTCAGATTTACGCTCTTCAGTCCACGTATCATTAGGTACAAAGTCAGGAAAATCTGGATACAGCTTACCCTTTCCATCGTACTCATACTTAGAAAAGCGGCATCTTTTTAAGTAATGGAACCAAATTGCTAAAAGTGCATAAACCAAGAAAATTAACGGCATGTACTTAAGACATATCTTAAGGATTCCCAAAATTATTGCTATGTATTTTAAGCTTTTTGGAAGCCGAGTATTCTTATTCTCCTTCTTGTTTATGATGTCAGCTTTTCTAGACTCCGCTTTAGAAATACCTACTAGAATTTTGTTAAGGGCATCAGTATATTTCCCTTCTTTCATGTATGGCTTAGAATCATTTAATAAGGAACTGGCCATAGAGTCAGTAAGCCAAATTGCTGCTTCGTTGGATGTTTCAATACGAAACTTCCTATCCTTTATAGCAATAGCAATTAAAATTCCACTGTTGGAATCTTGTTTCCCAACTTTCCATTTGCGTGCAACCTCATTGGCTACCTCTTCAATACTGGAGCCGTCCAGAGTATCTACAATATAAATACCCACTTGGGTTTCACTTCCAGCATTCATACTCTCTAACGTTTCTGCAACACTAGTGGTTAAATAACCATTGGGATCGTAAATACCATTTAAAGGACGATCTGGAACATCTATATTAGCCACCACTAAAGGCATAAAAAAGAATAAAGGGGCAATTAAGAGTAAAAGTAACTTTTTCATAGGAGATACCCCACAAGACTAATCAGTTAAATTGACTTTAGGGACAACCTTTGCATCTTTCTCTGCTTCAATTAACTCAGCTCTTTGGAAACCAAACAAACTAGCTATCACACTAGTAGGAAAACGTCTAATGGTCTTATTATATTCTGTTGCAGTATCGTTATAATCTTTACGAGCGACAAACAAACGATTTTCAGTTCCCTCAAGCTCTGAAATTAGAGAAGACACTTGTGTATCAGCTTTTAACTCAGGATAATTTTCTTGAACAACTAGCAATCGAGAAATGGCAGAAGTTAATTCGCTCTCTCCTTCACTTTTTGTTTCTGTATTTCCTGAGCCTATCTTAGAACGAGCATCCGCAATCTTTGTAAAGATGTCTTCTTCGTGCTTCATATATCCTTTTACAGAATTTACAACATTTGGAATTAAGTCAGCTCTACGTTGAAGTGCCACTTCAATCTTCGAGTTAGCTTGTTTCACAGATTCATCTTTGCTAACAAGACTATTGTACGAACCTGCCAACACTATAATACTGATGAAGATAATTCCTACAGGAACTCCTATTAGAGCAATTAATTTTTTTGACATATTTTTTCCTATTTTCTATTGTTCATCATTTATCTACTATTTATCGATAATAAAAATTTCATTCTCTTTCATAGTTGTTTCTATATTTATTATCTCATCAAAAATTTCTAACTTATCAATTGAAGTAGAAAATAACAGTTATAAGCTTTCAATTTCGTTTTGTATTATAGTTATGATTTTCAATAGCCTATTTAATTTGTTTTGTATTTTGTTTATTAGTAAAGATATTCATCCCCACAGTCATTCTTAAACGAACCACGCTAATAACTCTAACTAATACAGTAGTTACCAATAATAATCATACGCTTAAGAAAACACCTATAAATAATGAACAAAATAATTTTCTTATTTTAGCAATTCTGAAACTGGTTCGAAAACAATTTTTTCAATGTCAGAAAGGTAAATTGCCAATTGTTGTTGCTTAGTAAAGAATTCTGATAAGAGGCTATTCCCTTGAATCTGCTTACCAAAGCCTTCCATTTTCGCTTGAAAGGAAGCGTCTGGCATTTGACCTGTCTGTGCCAGTCTTTGAATTTCGTCTTGGAAGGCAACATATTCTGTAAAAATTTTGCTTGCCTCAGCATCTGCTGAAATAGCATCTTTAGCTGCTTTGACAGCCTTGTATTCTGGTAATTCGCGTAGACCGCGACTGAGTTCGTTTGCACTATCGTAAATATTTGACATAATTTTCTCCTTACTTGATGACGACTGTGTAGTCGGTATTTTCTGTTATGAGATGCTCAGCTCTTTCCAAGTCTTGAGCATTTTTAAATGAAATTTGTAGAATCCCGTGAATATCCTCACGGTTTTCCTCATTGATGTGAATATTAACCAAGGAAGTTCCACGTAACAGTTCCAAAATCCTCAGGATGACATCTTCTTCATCGGGAACATCGACATAGAGGTCATAAGAGCTATCCACACCGCCACGCTTATGAATTTCCATGGCCTGACGTTGCTCACGCGCTTGATTGAAAAAATTCCAGATTTGCTCCTCATCTCCCTTGCTGATAGCCTGACTAACCTCATCCAAACGTTCCTTAAAATCCTCAATCCGCTCTAGGATAGTCTCACGATTGGACAAGAGAATGGAGGTCCACATCCCTGGCTCGCTTTCCGCAATCCGAGTCATATCTCGAAAACCACCTGCCGCAAAGCGCCTTGCCATCTCATGTTCTTGAGCATAGACCGCGGTCTGTTCCATGAGACTAGAAGCCAGAATATGTGGAAAATGGCTAATCTGAGAAGTCACCCGATCATGCTCCTTGGCATCAATTTCGATAAAGCGAGCATGAAGACCTGAAAGCAGAGCCTTCATTTCCTCAAGCGTGTCCTGACCTGTCAGACTCGAAGGCGTAAAGATATAATAGGCATTTTCAAAGAGATTAACATCCGCAGAAGCAGCCCCTGTCTTGTGACTACCAGCCATAGGATGGGCTCCTACAAAACGAATCGACTTGCCAACCAAATACTGCTCCGCTACATCTACAATAGCTGACTTGGTTGACCCAGCATCTGAAATAATGACGCCTTCTTTCAAGTCCAAGTTGGCCAATTCCTTAATGAAAGCAATGGTTTGTTTGATTGGCAAGCTGAGAATAATAATATCCGCAAGAGGAGCAAAACTGGCAAAATCATCCGTTGCACGGTCAATCATGCCTTCTTTCAAGGCGATATCTCTCGAAGCTTGACTGCGATTATAGCCTAAAATTTCATAATCTGGATGATCGCGTTTGATACCAAGTGCCATCGAGGCACCGATCAAACCAAGACCCGCGATATAGACTGTTTTTGCCATAGGAACTCCTTAATAGTTCTTTGTATAGTCTCGGTGTTTGGCTACCGCTTCTTTTAATTCCTCTAGATTGTCTGATGAGAATTTTTCAAGGATTTCTTGTGCCAGAACCGTCGCCACAACAGCTTCCATGACCACTCCTGCAGCTGGAAGAGCGGTCGGATCACTTCTCTCAACAGTTGCCTTATAGGGTTCATGGGTTTCGATATCCACACTCATAAGTGGTTTGTAGAGAGTAGGAATGGGCTTCATAACTCCACGAACAACGATAGGTTGCCCATTGGTCATACCACCTTCAAAGCCCCCTAGATTGTTGGTACGGCGAGTATAGCCGTCTTCTTTAGACCAGAGAATTTCATCCATAACTTGGCTACCTTTGCGGTAACCAGCCTCAAATCCAAGACCAAATTCCACCCCTTTAAAGGCATTGATAGAGACAACTGCTTGGGCAAGTCTGGCATCCAATTTTCTATCCCATTGGACATAGGAACCAAGACCAACTGGAACACCTCCAACGACTGTCTCCACAACCCCACCGATGGTATCTCCATCACGCTTGATTTGGTCAATATAGTCCTTGATTTCCTGTTCCCTTTCTTGGTTGACAATAGAAACTTCTGACTGGGCAGCTCTTTCCTTAATCTCTGCAACTGTGAGATTCTCAGGAACATCGATTCTCTTGCCACCAAAGACAACGACATGGTTGGCAATCTCCATATCCAGCTCAGCCAAGAGGCGTTTGGCTACTGCCCCAACTGCCACCCGCATGGTGGTTTCACGAGCTGATGAACGCTCCAAGGAATTACGCAAATCATCAAAACGGTACTTGATGCCCCCAACCAAGTCGGCATGACCTGGACGAGGATGGGTGATTTTTCGTTTGCTTTTAAGGCGGTCTTCAATGTCCTCTGCAGACATGATATCCAGCCATTTTTGGTGGTCCTTATTGACGACATCCATGGTAATGGGAGCTCCAGTCGTCTTCCCGTGGCGAACACCCGAAGTAAAGACAACCTGGTCACTCTCAATCTTCATACGACCACCGCGGCCGTAGCCACCCTGACGGCGTTTAAGATCGCCATTGATATCCTCAGCTGTCAAAGGAAGTCCAGCTGGAATTCCTTCAATGATAGCCGTCAGACGGGGACCGTGTGATTCTCCTGCAGTTAAATATCTCATACACTCTCCTTATTTTACCAAGTAGTCTTTCATCTCTTCCAGAGAAACTGGGTAGATGGTTGCAGAACCAAGCTCTGGCACCAAGACCAATTTCAAGGTATTGCCACGCGCCTTCTTATCATGAGTCAAAGCCTGATAAAGCTTGTCAACATCCCAGTTTTCATAGTCAACAGGCAAGCCAAATTTCTGACACATTTCTGTGATGGACTGGGTAATGCCAGCTGGCATGAGACCCTTTTTCTCAGCAACCTTGGAAATCTGCACCATGCCCATGGCCACAGCTTCTCCATGCATGACTTTTCCATAACCGGCCGTTGCTTCAATGGCATGACCAATAGTGTGGCCAAAGTTAAGGTAAAGGCGTACACCATTGTCCAACTCATCCTCAACTACCATCTTGCGCTTAACCTGACAAGAATGTTCAATCAAAGTCTCCGCATGTTCCAGAATGCTCTCTACAGAACCATCCAGCTCCGTCAATAGAGTCCATAGTTCTGGATCCTCAATCAAGCCATACTTGATAACTTCACCCATTCCTTCAATCAACTCTCTTTTTCCGAGGGTTTCAAGAACAAGTGGGTCAATCAGAACCCCATCTGGTTGGGCAAAGGTCCCCACCATATTTTTAGCAAATGGAGTATTAACACCCGTCTTTCCACCGATAGAAGAATCCACCTGGGCTGTCAAGCTAGTCGGTATCTGAACAAAATGAATGCCCCTCATATAGGTAGAGGCTACAAAACCAGCCAGGTCCCCAACGACACCGCCACCAAGAGCCACGATTCCATCGCTACGAGTCAGACCTTGCTTGACTAAAAATTCATAGACTTTCTGGACAGTGGTTAAATTCTTTCTTTCTTCCCCTTCTAAAAAGTCAAAAACTGCTACCTGAAAACCAGCATCTTCTAGGCTGAGCTTGACCTTCTCTGCATAAAGAGAAGCTACATGGTTGTCTGTTACAATGACTACCTTTTGTGGTTGCCAGAGTTCTCGCAACCATTGACCAGCCTGAGCCAGACAACCTTTTTCAATCTGAATATCATAAGGATGATGAGGAATATCGATTCTGATTTTCATAGGAGAATCTCCCTTTCTTTATTGGTATTTTTCTGTTAAAGACTGCCAAATTTCTTCTGTCGGCATTTCCTTGCCTGTCCACAGTTGAAAAGCTTCTGCAGCTTGATAGAGCAACATTCCCAGACCGTTGACCGCTGGATTGCCCTGCCTTCTGGCCCATTTCAAAAATGGTGTTTCAAAGGGTTGGTAAATGATATCTGCTACTAAAAGAGTTTCTGGTAAGACTATGCTTTCAGGAACTGGAGAGGATTGACCATCCATCCCTACACTAGTTGCATTGACCAGTAAATCCGACTCAGCAATCCTTGCTTGCAGTTCAGGAACATCTTCTAAAGCAGACAGGTCCACCTTAAAACCTGTCTGCTCCTGTAACTTGTCTAGGTATGGTCTTGTTTTTTCCATGGAAACTGAACGAACAAAGACTGAAATCTGACTGACACCATCCAAAATAGCCTGTGCCAAGATTGATTTAGCCGCACCACCTGCACCAAGCAGGGTCATCTTTTTACCTGAAATTGTAAAAGAAGGCAAGCTCTTAAAAAATCCCTTGCCATCTGTATTATATCCAATTAAATTGCCATTCTCATTGACAACCGTATTAACCGCACCAATCAAGCGCGCTTCGTCACTCAATTCATCCAAATAAGAAATCACCTGCTCCTTATAGGGCATGGACAAGTTGATGCCAAACATCTGGTAGCGACGAATATTGGCCACTGTTTCTGCCAAGTCACCCGCTTCAATCTCCCAAGCCACGTAAGCACCATTGGTAGCTGTCGCCTCAAAGGCGCTATTGTGAATAAATGGGGAAATAGAATGCTTAATAGGATTGGCAACAACGGCAGCTAAACGTGTATAGCCATCAAGCTTCATCCAAAATCTCCCGAATTTTTTTCATATTAGCTAGGGAAATCTGACCTGGGGCACTTGCCTCATCTAGACTAGCAAAGGACCAGCTAGAACCAGTCACATCTGCAGTGATACGAGAGACCTTGCCCACCTTACCCATAGAAATAGTTACATATTCCTGCTCAGGATTGAGGGTTTTAAAGCCTCGTGTATAGTTCATCAAGTCTAGCACATCCTGCTCCGTGTGAGCCATCACCGCAACCTTAACAAGTTTTGGATTTAAACTCGTCAACTCTGACAAAATTTCCATCATGTTCTCAGGTGTTTCTTGGAAATTATGGTAACTCAAAACGAGATTTGGGAAGTCCAGCATTTCCTCAAAAACATCCTTGTAGCTATAGTACTCAAAATCAATATAGTCTGGTTGATAGAGTTGCGCCACTTCCTTGATTAGATGGATATATTCTTCTGGAGAAAGGTCGATTTCTCCCCCTTCAGAACGAGTTCGCAACGTGAAAACCAATTCACGACCTGCAAATTTTTCAAAAATCGCTGGAGCCACCTGCAAAATCGCTTCTTTAGGCAGATAGTCGGCACGCCATTCAATGATGTCGGCATCCAGATACCTCGTGGCATCCAGAGCCTGGGCCTCCTCTAAACTTCTTGGCATTACTGAAACGATTAATTTCATTTACTAACCTTCATACTAATCACCTTGAGGTAATTACTACTTTCATCTTTTTTATTATAGGCAAAATCTGCTGGAAGACCGTATTTATTTAAAATCTGGTAACTTCTTCCTGCAAAGCCTTTATCAATTTGTTCTATAAATTTCTGGCGGGATACATTGGCAGCATTGGTGCTGGCAATAATAATACCGCCCGGATTTAAAATCTCAAGACTCTGGGATATCAACTTGTGATAATCCTTAGCCACAGAAAATGTTTGTTTTTTATTCCGAGCAAAGCTAGGCGGATCTAGAACAATCACATCGTAAGTCAAGCCTTTTCGCTTAGCATACTTGAAATACTCAAAGACATCCATGACTATAAAGCGATGGTCGCCTGTGCTGATTCCATTTGCCTGAAAATGCGCTTGAGACAATTCTCGTGAACGTTTAGCTAGGTCAACCGAAGTTGTCTGGCTAGCTCCACCCATGGCCGCAGCTACTGAAAAGGCTGCTGTGTAGGAAAACATATTGAGCAAGGATTTGCCCATAGCCAATCCATCCACTAGACTACCACGAACCTCGTGCTGGTCTAGGAAAATCCCTGTCATCAAACCATCGTTCATAAAGACTTGATACAAGACACCATTTTCTAAAACAGTGAAAAAGTCAGGTGCTTCTTGACCATAAACATGGGCAGATTCATAGTCCAAACCCTTAAAACGGATCTTCTCATATGCTCCTAAAACCTCAGGAAAAACCTGTCTAAAAGCTTCTGAGATGGTCTGACGAATCTGATAAACATAAGAGTTATACCAAGAAAAGACAGCATAGTCGCCATAAAGGTCCACTGTCAGACCGCCAAAGCCATCTCCCTCTTGGTTGAAGAGACGAAAGGCAGTTGTCAAATCATCTTGATAGTAGGCACTTCTCTTTTCTTTAGCTTGTCTAAACAGCGTTTCAAAGAAAGCTTGATTGAAGGTCACCTTGTCTGTGCTCACAAACCAGCCCAAGCCCTTGTTTTGCTGAGAAAGGTAGGCAGTCCCAAGAAAGGTTCCTTCCTGACTCTGCACTTCTACTTCCTGATCCTTAAGATTGACATTCTCAAGATCGCTGGCTTCTAGTAAAACCAAACCTTTGGCAAGCTTCTTTTCAACCCTTTTGCTGACTCTTATTCTATTCATAGTCCCTATTATAGCAAATTTTGTGACAATTCTCAAAAAAGAAACTACCCTTGCTTTTTTACTCTAGTTTTAAAAAATGGTATACTAATACTAATAAAAACTTAGGAAGTAATTGTGTGAGAATCAATTTTAACAAAATCCAAAAAGCCATCGGTACCAGACTGGGTTTTGTCCTAACCCTTTTAATCCTCTATTGGCTCAAAACCTTATTAGCCTATACCGTTGACTTCAATTTAGATATTCAAGTAGGCAAATTGCAGGGAAATTACCTTGCCTTTATCGCCTTTTTCAATCCCATTCCTTTGGGACTCCTCCTGCTGGCTCTAGCCCTCTATGCTCGATCAACCAAGGCCTTTTACAGTCTTAGTATAGCTATTTACTGCCTTTTATTCATTTGGCTCTATTCTAATATTTTTTACTATCGAGAATTTAGTGACTTTATCACGGCCAATACCATGAAAGTGGTCAGCAAGGTGTCTGTTGGTACTGCCGAACTAGAGTTACTGCGCTTTTGGGATTTCATCTATTTTATGGATTTCCCATTGCTGGCTTATCTTCTCTATAAGAAGCTCATCCAGCTGGATAGGAGACCTTTCAAATTCCGCTCCAGTGTTGCCATCACTGCTCTCTCAGCCCTGCTCTTTTCTGCTAATCTTTTCTTGGCTGAAATCGAACGTCCCGATCTCCTATCGCGAGGATTTTCTAATTATTATATTGTTCGTGCCCTTAGTTTGCCAGCCTTTTTGGGCTATAGTGCCAACCAATCCTACAGCGCCAACAAAGAACGTGCCAAGGCTTCTGAGACCGACCTTCAACCTATCACAGACTATATTCAAGAACATTCTGCTAAGCCCAATCCAGACTATTTTGGCCTTGCCAAAGGAAAAAATGTTATTTATCTCCACTTAGAGAGTTTTCAGCAGTTCCTACTTGACTATAAACTCAACGTAGATGGAACTGAGCATGAAGTCACTCCCTTCCTTAATTCCCTCTACCATTCGCAAGCAACCCTAGCCTTTTCGAATATCTTTAACCAAGTCAAGGCTGGTAAGACCTCAGATGCGGAAACCATGCTGGAGACTGGTTTGTTTGGACTTGACCAAGGTTCCTTTATGGTCAACTATGGAGGTACCAATACCCAGCAGGCTGCGCCTTTTATCCTATCAAAAAATGGCTACCAATCAAGTGCAGTCTTTCACGGTAATATCGGGACCTTCTGGAATCGAAATACAACCTACAAGCAATGGGGATACCAATACTTCTTTGATGCTTCCTACTTCACCAAGCAAGACAGTAGCAATTCTTTCCAATATGGTTTAAATGATAAAATCATGATGAAAGATTCTATCCAATATCTAGAGCACTTGCAGCAGCCTTTTTATGCCAAGTATATCACGGTGTCCAATCACTATCCCTATGCTAGCAATCTAACAGGCGATGAGCTTGGTTTCCCACTGGCTAAAACCAAAGATGAAACCATCAATGGCTACTTCCAAACAGCTAACTATCTAGATAGTGCTATCAAGGCCTTCTTTGACTATCTCAAAGAAAGTGGCCTCTATGAAAAATCCATCATCGTCATCTACGGAGACCATTATGGAATTTCTAACTCCCGCAATCCTGACCTGGCTCCCTTGATTGGCAAGACTTCTGAGAACTGGTCGAATTACGACAATGCCATGTTGCAACGAGTGCCTTTTATGGTGGTCATGCCTGGCTATGAAAAAGGACAAATCATCAATACCTACGGTGGACAAATCGATATCTTACCGACTCTTGAACACCTCCTTGGTATTGAGTCCAATTCCTTCCTTCAAGTCGGCCAAGACCTCCTATCACCAGACCACCAAGAAATCGTTGCCTTTCGAACTGCTAATTCCTTCGTCACACCCAAATATACTAGCTACGACGGACGAACCTACTATACTGAAAGCGGTCTTGAAATCAGTAATCTTGATGAACAAGCTCAGACTGAACTAGAAATCGTTCGGCAGGCAGCCAGCCAACAGCTAAAAATCAGCGACCAGATTCAAACTGGTGATTTAATACGTTTCTACCAAGCAGATCATCTTGGAAAAGTTGATACAGAAAGTATTTCTTACCTCAATTCCTTGCCAATTCTGCAAAAGATTGAGCAGGAAAAGGGAAGTCAGTCAACTAGCCTCTTTAGCCAACGACAAGGTAAGACCAGTACTGACCTTTTCAAGGCACCAAGTTACCAAGAACTCCATCCAGAGTCGGCAGAAACCGAATCAAAATCACAATAAAAAATGCTCTTCCATCGTGGAGGAGCATTTCTTTTTATAAAATAAAATTCAACGAAAATCAATGAAGAAACTAGCCTCAAATTTACTATGATATTGTAGATAGATAGGCTGTATCAGTAATATGTGTCTGTCAAATTTAGTGACAAAGATAATAGAATAAAGTTGAAAAGTCATAGAGAGAAGATAAATCAGCTTCAGTAGATATCTGGAAAATTTGATTTTATAGAAAAGCCTTTTGTTACAAACTCAATATACTATCAATAAATAATATTATAGAAGCAACAATAATTAAAATTTCACCTATCTGCATAATTCTATTTCGAACTCTAAATATATGTTCTATCAAAAACACTTGGATCACACACATTATAGGAATTAACGTTTTTGAAATTGAAAAATATCCAAATAAATAAACTATAAACAACAAAAATAGAACTATGTGATATTTCTTATTCAAAACATTCCTCCCTATATATTTTTGATTACCAATATTAATCATTTACAACTACATTCTAACAAACTATAAAAGCGTTTGTCGAATTGAATTTATCAAGCAAGCGACAACTAGCTCATCTTTTCTCTATTTCTGCCAATATGCGTGACAGGTAGTAATGATAGCCAAAAATAGCAAGACCAAGCAGGAGGATAAGAGCTCCTACTCCCAAGCTAATGGCAAGGATAGGGGAGAGAGACCGAACCAAGAATATGCTCCCTATTACAAGGGCCATTAAGATTGCACTATAAATTAAGAGTAAAACTATTGCTACTATACGATTTGAACGGTTCACCAGGTCCGTAATGTTACTCCAATTGGTTGACAGATTTTTCACGTCCTTAAAGTAATGGTGGCAAGAAAGGATGACACTGGCAAGGGTCCAGACTACAAGAAGGTAAATCATCGAAAGGATGGGCAAGCCTAGATATAGAGAAAGACCAAGTAAAATCAAAACTGGTAAAAAGGACTGGACAGCAAATATAATCCAAAATTTCACTTTCACATAGCGAGCAAAGTCAAAAGGTAAACTCTTAAGAAAATCAACATTTTCCCTCTCCAAGGATAAGGCTATTGAATGCAGGCTGGTGATATTGTTATTGACAACAGATATAAAAAGAGCTATAAAAAACAAGGGTAACCAGTATGGAGGATGAATGTCCGGAACTATCTGAGAATCTCGGATGTTGGAAATCAGACCGATCATCATGAGATAAGGAAGGAAAGCACTTGTAAAAAGCACTGTAATCACGCCAGTCCCCTGTCCTAAAAGGGTGAGGTGGTAGCGTAAAACCATACGGAAAAAGCCCTTTTTAGTAGTTGAAAGCCCCTCCTTACTGCGACGTTCTTTTTTGACCTTCTCCTCACTATTAAGTAGGATCACATCATAAAAACGAGGCAAAACCTTCTTTTTGGTTAGGTAAAGCAAGAAAAGAGTTAGAATTATCCAAGCGAGCAGACCTAGGATGGCTTCTATCGAAAAAGGCTCCACTGCTATTTTGTAAAAGAGATGAATAGGATAAAGAAGAGGTGGAATTTCTTTAGTCTGATCACCTATACCTCTAGAAGTCGACTGTAGAAAGAAGACAAATATTAAAGGTGTGAGAACTCCTATCCCAATCATCACATTCGAAAAAATAGACTGATACTTTCTAAAAAGCACAGTTTGAGCCAAGAAATGCACTGCCACTACCATCACTAGAGCCACAGAAACAAATAATAGAGCCAAGGACAGTAGCATCAAAGGCAAGCCAAGCCAAAGAGAAGGTGCTAGCCTAATGTAGAGGACTAGAAAATAAGCTAGGATTGGTACAATTCCAGGCAGAGCTGGCAAGAGGACAGACAGTCCTTTAGCAATTATAATCTCTGATTCTTTAAAGGCATAAGGCCTATACGATACCAAGTCCTTACTCTCATAAAAGACATTGTAAAAGGCAGTTAAAGAAGTTGAAAAGGCAATCACTAGTAAAATAGCAACCATAAAACTAAAATAAACAGGTATTTCATCAAAAGGAAAATGATTGGCTATATTTATAAACATGATGAGCATCAAGAGACTGGAAAAAATGTAAGAACCTAGGACTCTAGCGGAAACATTTACTTTTTTCCCAGGATTTTTAGCTTGCTTCTTTCGTAGGTTAGCCAGATTAGCTTCTTGAGATGAATAGAGGATATTGATATCAACTAATTTTTTAATGACCTTGAGACGCATCTGAAACCTCCTCTTTTCTACCAGCAAGGTTAAGGTAGATACTTTCCAAAGACTGGTCTGGATGGTCTTTTCTCAAGTCCTCCACGCTACCACAATAAATCAAATGCCCCTTTTTCAAAATAGCAATCCGATCACAGACTTGCTCTGCCACCTCTAGGACATGGGTTGAAAACAAGACCGTCTTACCTTTTTGTGCATGTTCCTTCATCATCTGTTTCAAATCAAAAGCGGCCTGGGGATCCAAACCAGTCAAGGGTTCGTCCAAGACCCAAATATCAGGATCAGACAAGAGTGCTCCGATGACAAAGACTTTCTGACGCATTCCGTGAGAAAGAGTTTCAATAACCTGATAGCGATTTTCAGAAAAATCAAAAACACTCAATAGCCTAGCTAGACTAGCCTCTAAATCAGAGCTAGTCAGATCATAGGATGAAGCAATCAATTCCCAAAATTCATTGGCCGTTAAGCGTAAGAATAAGTCAGGTGAGTCTGCTACATAACCAATTTTTCGTTTGATAGCTAAGCGATTTTCCGATAAATCCTGACCGTCTACTAAAATCCGACCATCAGTGGGTGAAATAATACTGACTAAGGATTTTATGGTGGTCGATTTTCCAGCACCATTATGGCCAATCAAGCCCATAATCTCTCCATTTTCAATCTGCAGATTGAGATTGCTCAAGGCCTCTTTATCACCATACAACTTACTAACATTTTGAAATTCAATCATGAGAAATCTCCTCTCTTTATCTATGTAATTTACTATAATTATAGCGCTTTCATTTTAAAAATCAACATTTTATATAAAATAGTCAAAAACTTATTATTCAGTTTTACGCAAACGTTTGAGCTAACCGATACTTTATGATAGAATAAAGAACAAGATTGACAAGTAAGAGGAAAAATCATGCAAAATCAAACACTCATGCAATACTTTGAATGGTATCTGCCCCATGACGGCCAGCACTGGACGCGTCTGGCTGAAGATGCTCAACACCTTGCTAATCTCGGTATTAGTCATGTCTGGATGCCACCAGCTTTTAAGGCAACCAATGAAAAAGATGTCGGCTATGGTGTCTATGACCTATTTGACCTTGGAGAGTTCAACCAAAAAGGGACAGTCCGTACCAAGTATGGTTTTAAAGAAGACTATCTTCAAGCTATTCAAGCCCTAAAAGCACAGGGAATCCAGCCTATGGCCGATGTGGTACTCAACCACAAGGCTGCAGCCGATCACATGGAAGCCTTTCAGGTTATCGAAGTAGACCCTGTAGACCGTACGGTTGAACTTGGAGAACCCTTCACCATCAATGGCTGGACTAGCTTTACCTTCGATGGTCGCCAAGATACCTACAATGACTTCCACTGGCACTGGTACCACTTCACAGGTACAGACTATGATGCCAAACGCCGTAAGTCTGGGATTTATCTGATCCAAGGTGACAATAAAGGCTGGGCAAATGAGGAATTGGTCGATAACGAAAACGGAAACTATGACTACCTCATGTATGCCGACCTAGACTTTAAACATCCTGAAGTCATTCAAAATATCTATGACTGGGCTGAATGGTTCATGGAGACAACTGGTGTAGCTGGTTTCCGCTTGGATGCCGTTAAGCACATTGACTCTTTCTTCATGCGCAATTTCATCCGAGATATGAAGGAAAGATACGGTGACGATTTCTATGTTTTTGGTGAATTCTGGAATCCTGACAAGGAAGCCAATCTGGACTATCTTGAAAAAACGGAAGAACGCTTTGACCTTGTCGATGTTCGTCTACACCAGAATCTCTTTGAAGCCAGTCAAGCTGGCGCAAACTATGACCTTCGTGGTATTTTCACAGATAGCTTGGTTGAACTCAAGCCTGATAAGGCTGTGACCTTTGTCGACAACCATGATACCCAACGAGGACAAGCCCTTGAATCGACTGTTGAAGAATGGTTCAAACCAGCAGCCTATGCCCTCATTCTGTTACGCCAAAATGGCCTTCCATGTGTCTTTTACGGCGACTACTATGGGATTTCAGGGCAGTATGCTCAACAAGATTTCAAAGAAGTCCTTGACCGCCTCCTAGCCATCCGAAAAGACTTGGCCTATGGAGAACAAAATGACTACTTTGATGATCCTAACTGTATCGGTTGGGTACGTTCAGGTGCTGAAAATCAATCCCCAATCGCAGTTCTCATCTCAAATGACCAAGAAAACAGCAAATCAATGTTTATCGGCCAAGAATGGGCTAACCAAACCTTTGTAGATCTACTTGAAAACCACCAAGCTCAAGTTATCATCGATGAGGAAGGTTATGGACAATTCCCTGTCTCAGCTGCTTCGGTAAGTGTCTGGGCAGCCAATACTATCTAATAGCTTATAATCATCAAGCCAGATCCAAGCGGATTTGGTTTTTTTGTATTCACAAAAAGACCTACCCAAGTGGATAGATCTTTATTATCTTACAATTTACCTGCTACTGAATCCAACAATTCTTGGATCTTAGCTTGGTTGCTTCCTCCTGCCATGGCCATGTCTGGTTTACCACCACCACGTCCATCGACGATTGGTGCCAATTCTTTGACAAGGTTTCCTGCATGAAGGTCTTTTGTCTTACTTGCTACAAGGACATTGACCTTGTCACCGATAGCAGCAACTAGGACAAGAAGATCAGAGTAGTCTTTTTGTTTCCAGTTATCCGCAAAAGTACGAAGGGCACCAGCGTCAGATACAGATACTTGACTAGCAATGTAACGGTGACCGTTGACTTCCTTCACATCCTTGAAGATGTCGCCTGCAGCTGCAGCTGCGGCCTTTTCTTTCAATTCAGCATTTTCTTTTTGAAGTTGACGAAGTTGTTCTTGAAGTCCTTCTACCTTGTGAGGTACTTCCTTGACTTGAGGTGCTTTCAATGTTGCTGCGACTGCTTTAAGAGCATCTTCTTGTTCACGGTAGGCTTCAAAGGCTTCCTTACCAGTCACTGCCAAGATACGGCGAGTTCCTGATCCGATCCCTTCTTCTTTGACAATCTTGAAAAGACCAATTTCAGAAGTGTTGCCAACGTGGGTACCACCACAAAGCTCGATAGAGTAGTCACCTATAGTAACAACACGGACTTCTTTGCCGTATTTCTCACCAAAGAGGGCCATAGCTCCCATTTCTTTAGCAGTGTCAATATCCGTTTCAACTGTCTTCACTTCAAGAGCTTCCCAGATTTTCTCGTTGACTTGCTGTTCAATGGCACGCAATTCTTCAGCAGTTACTGCTTGGAAATGCGTAAAGTCAAAGCGAAGGAATTCGACTTCGTTAAGAGATCCTGCTTGTGTCGCGTGGTTTCCAAGGATGTTGTGAAGAGCAGCGTGAAGCAAGTGAGTCGCTGTGTGGTTTTTCATGACACGGTGACGACGATTAGTATCAATTGCCAAGGTATATTCTTGGTTCAAAGCAAGTGGTGCATGGACTTCAACTATATGAAGAGCTTGTCCATTTGGTGCTTTTTGAACATTTGTCACAGTAGCCACAACCTTACCTGACTCATCCGAGATTTGTCCGTGGTCAGCTACCTGTCCACCCATTTCAGCATAAAATGGCGTTTCCGCAAAGATAAGAGAGGCAGTTCCTTCTGATACAGCTTCTACTTCTGCATTGTCAGCCACGATAGCTACCAATTTAGAAGACAATTGGCTAGCATTGTAGTTGAAGACACTTTCTACAGTGATGTTTTGAAGGGTTTCATTTTGCATACCCATTGAGCCACCCTTGACAGCTGACGCACGCGCACGTTCTTGCTGTTCTTTCATGGCTACTTCAAAACCTTCACGGTCTACAGTCATACCAGCTTCTTCAGCGATTTCTTCAGTCAATTCAACTGGGAATCCATAAGTGTCGTAAAGTTTGAAGACATCTGAACCAGCAATGACAGATTGACCTTTTTCTTTCAAGTCTGCTACGATGCCTTGGGCAAAGTGTTGACCTGAGTGAAGGGTACGCGCAAATGACTCTTCTTCGCTCTTAACGATTTTTTCGATAAAGTCACGTTTTTCAAGCACTTCTGGGTAGTAGCTTTCCATTATTTTACCAACAGTTGGAACGAGTTTGTAAAGGAATGGCTCATTGATACCCAATTTTTGACCATGCATAGACGCACGACGGAGAAGACGACGAAGAACATAACCACGACCTTCATTTCCTGGAAGGGCACCATCACCGATGGCAAATGAAAGAGAACGGATGTGGTCAGCGATGACCTTAAAGCTCATGTTATCGCCATCTTGGTCATAGACCTTACCAGACAATTTCTCCACTTCACGAATGATCGGCATGAAGAGGTCTGTTTCAAAGTTTGTCTTAGCCCCTTGGATAACTGCCACCAAACGCTCCAAACCAGCTCCCGTATCAATGTTCTTGTGTGGCAATTCCTTGTATTCGCTACGAGGAACAGCAGGGTCTGCGTTAAATTGTGACAAAACGATATTCCAAATTTCGATGTAACGATCGTTTTCAATATCTTCTGCAAGCAGGCGAAGACCGATATTTTCTGGGTCAAAAGCTTCTCCACGGTCAAAGAAGATTTCTGTATCGGGTCCAGAAGGTCCCGCACCGATTTCCCAGAAGTTGTCCTCAATTGGAATCAAGTGGCTTGGATCCACTCCCACTTCAATCCAGCGGTTGTAAGAATCTTTATCATCTGGGTAGTAGGTCATGTAAAGTTTTTCAGCTGGGAAGTCAAACCACTCAGGGCTTGTCAAAAGCTCATAAGCCCAAGTAATAGCTTCGTCACGGAAGTAATCACCGATAGAGAAGTTCCCCAACATTTCAAACATGGTATGGTGACGCGCAGTCTTCCCTACGTTTTCGATGTCATTGGTACGGATAGCCTTTTGCGCATTGGTAATACGGGGATTTTCAGGAATGATTGTTCCGTCAAAGTATTTCTTAAGGGTTGCTACCCCAGAGTTAATCCACAAAAGTGTTGGGTCATTTACAGGAACCAAACTTACTGATGGTTCTACTGAGTGACCTTTGGTCGCCCAGAAATCAAGCCACATTTGGCGTACTTGTGCACTAGATAGTTGTTTCATATTGTCTCCTTATTTACTTGTTTAATGTGATTGGCTTTCCAGCATTTCCACATAGTCAATCGCGACACAGAGGGAAATGACTAGGTCTGCATAAGCATCCTCAAGAACCGTTACGGTATAGGTAGAGGTCAGATGGAAGAGTTCCTTCTTAATTTCAGCAATCAGCTGATTACGATCATCCAGCAATTTGAAATTCAAATCCCAGATATTGCCCTCGATACGAAGACCTAGATTATCAAACTCATACTTATCTCACCAGAAGGTCAACTTCTTGCGAATGACAAAACTCGAGCCATCCCGAAGCTGAATCTCAAAACGAGGAAGCAAGGTCAAAATTTCTTTACTGATCTGACTGACCTGTTCACCATTAGCATCATATATGGTAAAGGTTTTGGGAATCTTAAAAAATGATCCCTCCACCTGATAGGCGATTTCTCCTCTTTCATCCTTGATAGCGAAGCGTTCGCCTCCAAGACGAAACTTTTGTTTGACAAGAAATGTTTTCATCAACACCTCCAAAAATCAAAAGACAAGCTCATATCACGAAGGGCGAAAAACCGCGGTACCACCTTCATTCAATGAACTTGTCATTCTCTTATTCTTATGCAATTGTATGATTGAGTAGCATGACTTTCTAGCTTAGATGGCTCGCAGCACCGCCATTTCTCTGGACTAAGACAACTGAAAATCAATTCTCAACTTTCTTATTATAACGTTTTTTTAAGCTTGCGTCAACTGGAAATCATTCCCATTGAATCAGACCAATTACCTGTATCTTTGATTACTCTTTCAGGCGAACAAAATTAGCCAATATAATTGTTGATATTAAACAAATCCAAAATAACATATCACTCTCTCGCTTTAATATTATCTAGACTGTCAATTGCATATCTACATTCTTTAAGATAAAGCAAACTAATAACAAAATCTAAATGTAAAATCATTCATTAATCAATTCCTCAATTTCCTTTATCCCTTCAAATTCTCCAACACTTTCGAAAAGTTCTATAGCTCGTTTGAAATGTGTGTTGGATAATTCCGTATCTTCCAAGGCTAAATAGATTTCACCTAACCCTCTATAGCTACAAGCTTGAGAAATTACATCATCAGTCTCTAAAGATTGTTCCAATGACAGATTCATGAATGTAAGAGCCTCATCAAGATTGTTTAATTTAAATCTCACATAGCCCTGTTCGTAATTATTCACAGCTTTCTTTAGATTATCATTTGGAAAATGCTCTTCAACTATCTTCTCTTCATCTTCAATAAGTTTTAAAGCCTTATGAAAATCCCCCTGATCTCTGTAGATCATAGCTAATTGATGTAAGCCAATGTGTTCATTTTCTTTATCTTCATTTTGTTGCGCTAATAAAATGTATTTCTCAAAGATATGGGTACATGAAACATAGTCTCTTTCTGCTAACAATAAATATCCCATCAAATTTAAAAGACTAAAATCCGTACAGGTATCAATGGAAAAATCTTGTTCAACTAACTTTTTAGCTTCTGATATTTTTCCTTCCAGAAACAAATTCCAAGCTGTATCAATTTTAGAGTCCATCTATTTCCCCCTTCAACTACAAACAACCTTCATAAAATAGAATCACTCAACAAGAATATATTATTCTCTATCTATTGAGGCTTAATCTTATAAACCATTAATCTGCATTCAAATAATCATAGACCTCTTTAAAGAGAGTCGGCAATATTCCTTGCTCTTCTTTGTCTAAATTATATTCAGAAACTAGCTCATCCATATAGTCAAATACAGTGAAATGTTTTTTTATTCCATTCATAACAAGCGCAAATTTCAAATCATTAAGTTCAGTTTTATTAAACTCTTTTAACTTCTTCATATCAATTCTAGTGATTGGATGAGAAATACCATCTAGAGTACTATAAATCGTTTTTCCTAGTAAATAATCTGTCGTGGTATCAAATAATTTTGCTAATTTGACAACGGCGTCTAAATTAGGCTCTAAAGTTCCATTCTCCCAACGAAAATAAGTACCTTGTTATACACCAATCATCTCAGAAATTTGTACCTGAGTTAACTTCTTGATCTTTCTCAGTTCCTTAAGACGAGCTCCAAAAGAATCATTATTAAACATTGTATCCTCTTAAATATTCTAAACGGTATAAAACGGAATTATTCCATAAGGAATATTTATTTGAAGATTAAAGATTCTATTGAGAATATTATAGCATAAAAGGAGGTAAAAGCGTATGTAGCTAGTAGTCAATTTTAAAAATTTTAATGAAGCAATTCTAATGAAGGAGATAGAATTCAACAAATAAAAAAATCTTGAAATAAATGCGCCGTTATTTCACTTATCACTATTTTTATCCTCAATTTTCATATTACTAAACACAGCAACTATCATAGAAAAACATACAGTTACAAAAATTGCCTTCTATTTTTTAAAAAACGAACCAGCTCTAACTGATTCGTTTTCATCCGTTTAGCTCCTACTTCCGATACATTTTAAACTGTAGGAAGAGGTCGCTGTATTTGCCTGTCCATTTATGGTTAAATTTCTCGTAAACTTCTAGGTGTTTCATGGTTTCAGCATCTGGATAGAAGGCCTTGTCTTCTTTTTTCTCCTCTGGGAGCAGTTCCTTAGCTGGTAGGTTTGGAGTTGAATAGCCGACATACTCTGCATTTTTGAGAGCATTTTCAGGTTTCAACATAAAGTTGATAAAGGCATAGGCGGCATCTTGGTTTTTCACGGTTTTTGGAATGACCATATTGTCAAACCAAAGGTTGCTGGCCTCAGTCGGTACCACATAGCGTAGGTTTTCATTTTTTTCTAGCATTTGGCTGGCTTCACCAGAGAAGGTCACTCCGATAGCAGCGTTATTCTGAATCATGTAACCCTTCATCTCGTCGGCAACGATGGCCTTGATATTTGGAGTCAATTTATAGAGCTTGTCCACTGTTTCTTCCAACTGCTGGGTATCCTTGGAGTTGAGGCTGTAGCCGAGGGAGTTGAGACCCAGTCCCAATACCTCACGCGCCCCATCAAAGAGCATGATAGAGTTCTTATACTCTGGTTTCCAGAGGTCGTCCCAATGCTCAGGAGCCTCATCTACCATGGTTTCATTGTAGACAATTCCTAAGGTTCCCCAGAAGTAAGGGATAGAGAATTTATTGCCTGGGTCAAAGGACTGGTTGAGAAACTCTGGTCCGATATTTTCAAGACCTTCAAGTTTTGAATAATCAAGCGGTACCAAGAGGTCTTCGTCCTTCATCTTGTTAATCATGTATTCACTAGGAATGGCAATATCGTAGGTCGTTCCACCCTGCTTAATCTTGGTATACATGGCTTCGTTGGAGTCAAAGGTCTCATACTGGACTTGGATGCCTGTTTCTTCTGTGAATTGCTCCAAGAGTTCTGGATCGATATAGTCTCCCCAGTTGTAGATAACCAATTTTTGACTATCTCGACTATTGATTTTACTATCTAGATGGGTTGCAATTCCCCACAAGACGAGGATAATGGCTACAATTCCTGCTAAAAATGAATAGAGTTTTTTCATGCTTGCTCCTCCTTCTCACGTGAGATAAAGTAATATCCAACAACTAGGATAATACTAAAGAGAAATACAAGGGCAGACAGGGCATTGATTTCTAGCGAAATCCCCTTACGAGCACGAGAATAAATCTCGACTGACAGGGTTGAAAAGCCATTTCCCGTTACGAAGAAGGTCACGGCAAAGTCATCTAGCGAATAGGTGAAGGCCATGAAGTAACCTGCAATGATAGACGGTGTCAGGTAAGGAAGCATGATTTCCTTGAACATCTGAAATTGACTGGCACCAAGGTCATAGGCCGCATGAATCATGTCACCGTTCATTTCCTTGAGTCGAGGCAAGACCATCAAGACCACGATAGGAATCGAGAAGGCCACGTGACTAGATAGAACGGTCAAAAAGCCAAGTGAAAACTTGAGTTGGGTAAAGAGAATCAAGAAGCTGGCACCAATCATAACGTCAGGCGCAACCATAAGGATATTATTGAGTGAAAGAAAGGCTTCTTGGTATTTCTTACGAGATTGGTAAATATAAATGGCACCAAAAGTCCCGATAATGGTCGCAATCAAGGCTGACAGGAAGGCCAAGAAAAAGGTCTGAGTCACAATTAACATAAGGCGACCATCGCCAAACATGGTTTTAAAATGACTCAAACTAAAGCCTGTAAAGCTATTCATGTCATTGCCTGCATTAAAGGCGTAGCCAATCAAGTAAAAAATCGGCAGGTAGAGGACAAGAAAGACCAGTCCCAGATAAAGGTTGGCAAATTTTTTCATCGTTCTCTCCTTTCCTTGGTCACCCACATGGTGATGAACATGGTCAGAATGAGAATCACACCGATGGTAGAACCCATACCGTAGTTGTCATTTGTCAGGAAGTTCTGCTCAATAGCCGTTCCCAGCGTAATAACGCGGTTCCCACCAATCAAACGGGTCAGCATGAAGAGACTCAAGCTTGGAATAAAGACAGATTGAACCCCACTTCGTACCCCATTCATCGATAGAGGGAAGATGACATGGCGGAAGGTCTCCCACTTGGTCGCACCAAGGTCATAGCTGGCATTGATGAGATTGTTATCCATATCGTCCAAGACATTGAAAATGGGCAAAATCATAAAAGGAAGCTCGATGTAGCTTGCAACAAAGATAAAGGAGAAATCGGTAAAGAGCAACTGCTGTGAACCGATTCCGATAAATTCCAAGAATTGGTTAATAGAGCCATTCTGACCAAAAATCCCAATAAAGGCATAGGCCTTAAGAAGAAGGTTGATCCAGGTGGGCAGAATAATCAGCATAAGCCATAGTTGACGGTGCTTGAGACGGGTCAAAAATAGGGCTGTTGGATAGCTGATAAGGAGGGTTACAAAGGTCACAATTCCTGCATAGAGTACAGAGTTGAAACTCATTTTTAGGTAGGTCAAGTTTTGTGACGCAAAGTAAGATTTATAGTTTTCTAAACTGAATTGTCCTTCAATATTGAAAAAGGATTGACCGAAAATCAAGACCAAGGGTGCCAATACAAAGAGGACAATCCAAAGCATGTAGGGCACTACAAAGAGTTTAGAGCTTGTTTTCTTCATCTCTTTCCTCCTCGATTGCATTGATCAGACCTGCTTCTTGCTCTTCGATTTCCACGTATTCTTCGATACGGGCATCGAACTCTTCTTCGGTTTCGTTGAGACGCATGATGTGGATGTCTTCTGGCTCAAAGTCCAAACCGATTTCCTCACCCACGATGGCCTTACGGGTTGAGTGGATCATCCATTCATTTCCAAGTTCGTCATAGGCGATGATTTCATAGTGTACCCCACGGAAGAGCTGAGTATCCACCTTAACTTGGAGCTTGCCTTCTTCAGGAAGGGTAATCCGTAAGTCCTCTGGACGAATCACGACCTCAACAGGTTCATTCGGCTTCATCCCACCATCGACCGCTTCAAAGCGTTTGCCGTTAAACTCAACCAAGTAGTCCTCAATCATGGTACCTGGCAAGATATTTGACTCACCGATAAAGGTGGCAACAAAGTGGTTAATTGGCTCATCGTAGATGTCCACAGGCGTTCCAGACTGGACAATCTCGCCATCATTCATAACGAAAATCCAGTCACTCATGGCCAGGGCTTCTTCCTGATCGTGAGTGACAAAGACAAAGGTAATGCCCAATCGTTGTTGCAGTTCCCGCAATTCGTACTGCATATCTGTTCTTAATTTCAAGTCCAGCGCTGACAAAGGTTCGTCCAACAAAACCACACGAGGTTGGTTGATAATGGCACGGGCAATAGCCACACGCTGGCGTTGTCCTCCTGAGAGTTTACGAATGGAACGTTTTTCGTAACCTTCCAACTGAACCATCTTGAGAACTTCCGCTACGCGTTGCTCGATTTCTTTCTTGTCAATTTTACGCAAGCGGAGCGGAAAGGCAACATTTTCAAACACATTCATGTGTGGAAACAAGGCATAGGATTGGAAAACCGTATGGACGTCTCGCTTGTTGGTTGGGATGTCATTGATTCGGACACCGTCCAGTAAAATATCTCCTGTCGTCGCATCCAGTAAACCTGCAATGATGTTAAGGATAGTTGATTTTCCTGACCCAGATGCGCCTAGAAGGGTGTAGAATTTCCCTTCTTCCAACTCAAAGTTGATGTCTTTGAGAACCTTGGTGTTGCTGTCTTCAAAAACTTTAGAGACGTTTTTGAATTCAATAATTGGTTTTTTCAATTGTCATTTATTCCTTCTTTTCCATAGATTAACAGATCAGGGCTCTGTCAAGCCGCTACTACCTCGTGTAGGAGATTGAACTGCCTACATTCTTCTGCACTGACGATAGGCTTTCACCCCCTTTCCATGACATAGCAGCAGCTTTTTAACTAAAACTTCCTACTTGCTTTCACCTAAAATACGGACTTCCCTCTCAAGGGTGACACCTGAGTGTTCCTTGACTTTTTCAATCACAGACTCAATCAAGTCCTCGTAGTCTTTAGCCGTTCCGTCAGCAACATTAATCATAAAACCTGCGTGTTTTTCTGAGACTTCTACTCCACCAATACGATAGCCTTTCAAGCCAGCTTCTGAAATTAATTGACCTGCAAAATGCCCTACTGGACGCTTAAAGACCGAACCACAAGATGGATATTCTAAAGGTTGCTTGAGTTCACGTAGATGCGTCAAGCGATCCATTTCTTGCTTGATAACCTGATGGTTTCCTGGAGCAAGGGAAAATTTAGCTGACAAGACAACTGCACCAGACTCCTGAATGGCTGAATGGCGATACCCGAAAGCCAAGTCCTGGGCAGACAGGGTCTCGATTTCTCCATCCTTGGTCAAGACCTTACAAGACTGTAAGATAAGGGAAATCTCGCCACCATAGGCACCCGCATTCATAAAGACAGCACCACCGACACTTCCAGGAATACCACAAGCAAACTCAAAGCCAGTCAAACTATGACGAAGGGCAATGCGAGTTGTTTCAATCAGGTTAGCACCAGCTTCAGCTTCAATGGTATAGCCATCAACGGAAACATTATTGAGCTTGTCACACAAGATGACAAATCCACGAATCCCACCATCACGAACGATGATGTTGCTGGCATTTCCAAGAACCATCCAAGGGATATTTTCTCGATTGGCAAATTTAACAACGCGAGCCAACTCAAAACGATTTCGTGGAAAGACCAAATAATCGGCCTCTCCACCTACTTTTGTATAACTATAGCTATGCAAGGGTTCTTTAAAACGGATATCAATCCCTTCTAAGATTTCCAGCATTTTTTCTTTTACTGACATGACACTCTTCCTTTTACAAAATTCATTCCATTATACCATTTTTAAGACCATTTGACGACCCTAAAAAAATCTTGGACTTATTTTAAACAAAAAAGAGGTTTCCCCCTTTTTCTTATGATTTTTTGCAAAAGATAGCCTTGGTTCCATAGGCAACTAGGATCAGTTCAACTAGTAGAATGACTTCAACTAAGACTGGACTTGTAAGCCAGCCAACTTGGGCTAGAGATGGTGCCAGGTCAAAGAAGGCATGTAGGCCATAGGCTGCTAGGAGATAAATCCATTTCTTCTGGCGAACAGCTTGGTAAACCCAAACAGTCAAAAGCAATTGGAAACCTAGAGCCAAAATTCGCTCAAAACCAAGCAAATAAATCTGCCAGACAGAAAGTGACTGAATGGTTTTTAACATATTTTCAGACAGCAATTGCATGACCTGTGGATTCTGAGTTTGAACTGCTGAGAGAACGATGTAGAGATTAATCAAACTAGTAAGACCTAGGAAAATCAACTCCAAGCCACCATGCCCCAATCCATAAGCCAAGGCATCTGCCTTTTCCAAACTTCTCTTTTTCTCCAACCATTTGAAGAAAATAAGACGAGCAGTTTCCTCAAAAAATGCTGCCATGGCTAGGCCATAGATGATATAGACAAGCGGATGGTCTCGCAAGAGGGCAATACTACCGTCTTTTTGAGGATGTAAAACCAAGATATGCACCAGTTTTTCTAAAATCTGTGAAGAGACAAAGAAGGCAACAGCCCCCAAGCCCAAGACAGCTAGATTAATCTGGTGTTTCTTTTTGGCATACCAAATGCTTCCTATCAAGAAAGCCAGCAACAGCAACATGGTAATAATGATATGAATGGTCATTTTCTTCTCCTATTCCGCCTTTTCAATATCTTTTTTCATCTCGTCAACATTGAACTTAGCAAACAAGTATTGACGATCTTGGACTGGAAAACGTTGGTCCAACTGGTCAACCGCTCCCACCTCGATAATCCCTTCCTTGATGACAAAGTCCATGACATGCCCACCGAAGGTCAAGTCATCTGAGATGAAGTGCAGATGGTAGCCTGCCACACTAACTCCATGGAAAATCTCTGGCGTCCAGAAACCAACGATGGTTCCCACCACATTGTCACGACGATATTCAGGTTGATGGGTTGCGACATCAGCAAACTTGGTCTCTGGTGTCGACTTGGGAATCATACGCACATGCATATGTGAAAATTCCCCACGAATCTTGATAGAGCGGAAAAGATTTTCCCCGTCATAATAAGACTCGATTCGCTCTTCCAATTCCTTGTCTGTCATCTCAAACCGCTGGCGGAAAATGACCTCTGCTTGATGCGGTACTACTGCTGCATAAGGAATGAGAGCATCTGGTGATACTTCTACAATTTCTGGTTGCTCTCCTGATCCTTTGGCCTGATAAGCCTTGCCATCCAAGACAATCAATTCCCCATCAATGGAATCCAAGGTTCCCAAACCAAGGTCACCATGCTCTAGCAATTCTCCTACTGTCATGGTACCACCATAAAGGCCAGCCATCAAGGCTCCAAGGGTATTGTATTGAAATAATTTCACTGGTTCCTGCACGTTCTTATCCATTCTCTTTCTTCTCTGTTATACTCAATGAAAATCAAAAAGCAAACTAGGAAGCGAGCCGCAGGTTGCTCAAAGCACTGCTTTGAGGTTGTAGATAAGACTGACGAAGTCAGCTCAAAACACTGTTTTGAGGTTGTGGATAGAACTGACGAAGTCAGTACCCATATCTACGGCAAGGCGAAGCTGACGTGGTTTGAAGAGATTTTCGAAGAGTATTATTCTATAAATCTTACTCCTAAGTATACCACATTTGCCCCTAGATGTGAACGAGAGAAACACCCTAGACATTGCCAAGAAGGAAAAAAAAGGGTACAATGTAACAAAATCAAGGGAGGTCTGGAATGAAGAAACAAAGCAAGTACCAAGAGGTTGTTTCCTATCTGAAAAACGGTATCGAGTCTGGACGTTTTCCAACGGGTAGTCGCCTGCCTTCTATCCGTCAACTGAGCCTTGACTTTCACTGTAGCAAGGACACCATTCAACGAGCCCTGCTGGAATTACGGCACGAACAATACCTCTATGCCAAGCCCCAGAGTGGTTACTATGTCCTAGAACAAGGGCAACACCAGGATCTAGAAATCGAAGTCACTGACGAACATGCCAGTGCCTATGACGATTTCCGACTCTGTATCAATGAAACCTTGATTGGTCGGGAAAACTACCTCTTCAACTACTATGACAACCAAGAAGGATTAGAAGACTTAAGACAATCTATTCACAAACTCCTCTTTGACCAAGCTCTCTACTGCAAGGCTGATCAACTGGTACTGACTTCTGGAACTCAGCAAGCCTTGTTTATCCTTTCTCAAATTTCCTTCCCTAGTCAAGCTAAGGAAATCTTGGTGGAACAGCCGACCTACCATCGAATGAATCGCCTCTTGATTGCTCAAGGTCTGGACTATCAAACGATTGAACGAGGCATTGATGGAATTGACTTGGAAGAGCTGGAGCGACACTTCAAGACAGGAAAAATTAAGTTTTTCTATACCATTCCTCGATTTCACTATCCTCTGGGGCATTCCTATTCAGAGCAGGACAAACGGGCTATTCTTGACTTAGCTGCCAAGTATGGTGTCTATATCGTAGAGGACGACTATTTGGGGGATTTGGACTCTAAAAAGGGCCAGACCTTCCACTATCTAGATACAGAGGAGCGCGTCATTTATATCAAGTCCTTCTCAACCAGCCTCTTTCCAGCCCTGCGGATTACAGCACTCATCCTTCCAAATGCTATCAAAGAAGCCTTTGTGGCCTACAAAAATATCCTAGATTACGACAGCAACCTCATCATGCAAAAGGCCCTGTCACTCTATATTGATAGTCAACTGTTTGAGAAAAACCGGCTAGCTCGCTTGTCCAATCAGGAAGACTACCAAAAACAACTCGAGGAAAGACTAGCCAACACTCCTTGTCCCCTTCCTCATTTTCCCCTACATGATGGTTTATTACTAGATCTGAGACAGTACCCTAAAATCGCCAGTCTCAAACACAGCCAACTGAGCTTAAACTTCTTTGAAGAAGCTTACTTGGATGCTTGTCCTTATCAATTTGCCAAGGTATCCTTAGAAAATCTAGAAAAGGTTTTAAACTATTTAAAAGCAGAATTGGATTGACTTCCAACTCTGCTTTTTCTTATTCTTCAACTTCTGTTAAGCTTGCCGCTTTTTCAAGATATTTTTGGTAGGTACCGTCATCCTTGAGTTTTTGGATGACCTTGTCCACCACTTCTTTCAAATCAGCACTATTTTTTCTAAGAGCAACGGCATTGGCTTCGCCATCCTTCATCTTCAAGCTGACAGTTGCAACAGCTAGGTCCGCATTTTTAGCAGCATAGCTAAGAGCAACAGGCTCATCCATGTGAACAGCATCTACTTTTCCAGCCTGCAATTCATTAACTGCTTCACCCATATTGGTTAGGGATGTCAATTGAGCTTTTGGCAATTGTTCCTTGACCATAGCTTCTGGAACAGTCCCTTTTTGGGCTGCAATATTCGCACTTTCTAAGCTAGTTAAATCCTTGTATTTTTCTACATCAGCCTTACGAACCAAGAAACTAATCTTGTTTTCATAGTAAGGGATTGAAAAATCAAAGACTTCTTTTCTCTCGTCAGTAGCGCTAATTCCCGCAACCGCTAGATCAGCCTTACCTGTTTGAAGACTGGTCAAGACATTGTCAAAACTCATGCTTGAAATTTCCAACTTCACCCCAAGTTCATCAGCGATAGCTTGAGCCATGTCAATATCCGCACCGACTACCTGGTTTTTCCCGTCAACCAAAGATTGGAATTCAAAGGGTGCATAGTCAGGACTGGTCGCCACAACTAATTTCCCCTTTTGCTTAATGGCCTCAACAGCTGACTGAGAACCATTCGAACCTGACTGGCAAGCTACTAAGAGGAAACTTGCAAGAAAGCTACATAAAACAAATATCCATTTTTTTGATTTCATAAATAAACAACCTCTCTGTTAATTTTGTATAATTATAACGCTATCCAAGATACTTGTCAAGTGTTTTTTGAATTTTTATCTTAAAAATATTTTTTTCATTCAATAAAAGGAGCTATCTATTGATTTCCAGCTCCTTTTTATACAGAATGAATCTATTTTATAGTTCGACAATCTTACCTGTTTCAAAGTAAACAACCCATTCACAGATATTTTTTGCATAGTCTCCAATACGTTCCAAGAAGGCAATCACTTGGAAGTAATCACGTCCTGTAACGATAGCATCTGGATTTTTCTTGATTTCTTCCGTAGCCAACTCACGAATGCTATCAAAGTAATGGTTGATTTTTTCATCCATAGCTGCTACTTCATAGGCCTGGTCCACTGAACCATTCAGATAGAGTTCAAGGGCTGCTTCGACGAAATTCTTGACATCGCGACCCATTCTCCTGATTTCTTCTTCAACAGCTGGGATACGTTGTTCCCCCTTCATACGAATGGCTGCTTTGGCGATGGAAACAGCATGGTCCCCCATACGTTCCAAGTCAGATACTGCTTTTAAGACTGTTAAAACGGTACGCAAGTCTTGAGAAACTGGTTGTTGAAGGGCAATCATTTCAAATGATTTCTTCTCCAATTTTACTTCGTATTCGTTTACTTCTGCATCATCTTCAATGACTTCTTTGGCCAAATCACGGTCATGCGTAACAAAGGCACGCACTGTACGATTGATTTGGGATAGCACTTCCTGTCCCATGGCATAGAACTGGTTGTGCAATTTCTCTAAATCTTCTTCAAATTGAGAACGTAACATCATTTATCTCCTTATCCAAATTTTCCTGAAATATAGTCTTCTGTTTCCTTGTGTTGTGGGTTGAGGAACATCTTCTTGGTATCGTTAAACTCAATCAAATCTCCATCTAGGAAAAATCCTGTCTTGTCAGAGATACGAGAGGCTTGTTGCATAGAACGCGTAACCAAAAGCATGGTGTATTTATCTTTTAGGCCATACAAGGTTTCCTCAATCTTACCGGCCGAGATAGGGTCCAAGGCTGAAGTCGGTTCATCCAAGAGAATGATTTTAGGACTAGTTGCCAAAACACGGGCAACGCAAACACGTTGCTGTTGGCCACCTGAAAGTCCGATAGCTGAATCATGCAGGCGATCCTTGACCTCATCCCAGATAGAAGCCCGTTGCAAGGCTTTTTCTACCGCCTCGTCCAGAACCTGCTTGTCCTTAACTCCATTGATACGAAGCCCGTAAACAACATTTTCGTAGATAGACATAGGGAAGGGGTTGGGCTGTTGGAAAACCATACCGATTTCTTTACGCAATTCAACTGTATCTGTACGCGGACTGTAGATGTTGTGGCCATTGTAAACCACCGAACCAGTTGTGGTCACCTCTGGATTAAGATCCCCCATGCGGTTGATAGCCTTGAGAAGTGTTGACTTCCCTGATCCAGATGGACCAATTAAGGCTGTAATTTCCTTAGGTTGGAAAGATAGGGAAACACTATTCAAGGCCTTTTTTTGATTGTAGTAAACGGACAGGTCTGATACCTGTAAAATCGCTTCTGTCATACTGTTTCCTTTCTATCCAAAGTGTCCTGTTACGTAGTCATTGGTTGACTGTAGTTTGGCATTTTGGAAAATATTAGACGTCTTATCGTACTCGATCAAGTCACCCAAGTAGAAGAATCCTGTGTAGTCACTAGCACGCGCAGCCTGCTGCATGCTGTGGGTCACGATGATGATGGTAAAGTCCTTTTTCAATTCCAACATGGTCTCTTCCAGTTGGGCTGTCGCAATCGGATCCAAGGCTGACGCTGGTTCATCCATCAAAAGGATATCTGGTTTGACAGAGATGGCACGAGCGATACAGAGACGTTGCTGCTGACCACCTGACAGGGTCAAGGCTGACTTGTGCAAATCGTCTTTGACCTGATCCCAAAGGGCAGCTTGACGAAGAGAGGTTTCCACAATTTCATCCAAGACTTGCTTGTCCTTAACCCCTGCACGTTCATGGGCAAAAGTGATATTGCGATAGATAGACTTGGCAAAAGGATTTGGTCGTTGGAAGACCATCCCGATGTGTTTACGCATCTCGTAAACGTTGATTTCTGGACGGTTGACATCAATCCCTTGGTAGAGGATTTGACCTGTTACCTTAGCAATATCAATGGTATCATTCATACGATTGAGACTGCGGAGGTAGGTTGATTTCCCTGATCCAGATGGGCCAATTAAGGCTGTAATTTTATTTTTTTCAAATTGCATATCGATGCCCTTGATGGATTCTTTTTTACCGTAGTAAACATGTAAATCCTTAGTAGAGAGGGCCACTTTCTCTTCAGGAAAGGTGATGATATGCTTTTCATCCCAATTATATTTTGACATGGCTTCTCCTTTAGGCAGCGGTTAATTTCTTAT
Source organism: Streptococcus mitis (assembly GCA_032511625.1). Lineage (GTDB taxonomy): Bacteria > Bacillota > Bacilli > Lactobacillales > Streptococcaceae > Streptococcus > Streptococcus mitis_DL. The sequence continues at coordinate 60,849 of JAWFOO010000002.1, forward strand.
GTAGGTAACTTCCGAGTTTACGGGCTCCAAAGTTAAATATGAGGATAAAGATGAGGAGCACGGCCGCAGAACCTGCTGATACGATGGTTCCATCTGGAATGGTTCCTTCGCTATTGACTTTCCAGATGTGGACAGCCAAGGTTTCTGCTTGACGGAAGATAGAGATTGGGCTGGTCACACTGAGAATATTCCAGTTAGACCAGTCAAGAGCTGGAGCGGATTGTCCTGCTGTGTAAATCAAAGCAGCAGCCTCACCAAAGATACGACCAGAGGCCAAGACAACCCCCGTTACAATCCCTGGAAGGGCTTCTGGAATGACTACATGGACTACAGTCTCCCAACGAGAAATCCCAAGAGCTAGGCCAGCTTCACGTTGCGTGTGGTGAACGTGTTTCAAACTGTCTTCAACATTACGAGTCATCTGAGGCAGGTTAAAGACTGTCAAGGCCAAGGCACCTGAAATGATTGAAAATCCATACTCAAACTGAACTACAAAGATCAAGTAACCAAAGAGACCTACAACCACTGATGGCAGTGAAGACAAGATTTCAATACAGGTTCTGACAAAATTAGTCACAGGACCTTTTTTGGCATATTCAGCTAGGAAAATCCCAGCCCCCATAGACAAGGGAACAGAGATAATCAAGGTAATAACCAAAAGGAAGAAGGAATTATAAAGCTGAATTCCAATCCCTCCGCCTGCTTGGTAAGAAGAGGATTTGCCAGTCAAGAAAGACCAAGAGATGTGGGGCAAACCACGAACCAAGATATAAAGAATTAAGGATGCCAAGATGGCAACGATAATTCCTGCAATCGAGTAGAGGACAGCTGTTGCAATTTTATCTAATTTCTTAGCGTGCATAGTTTTTCTTTCCTCTTTCTTTCGTAATCAATTTAATCACACTGTTGAAGGCCAAACTCATCAAAAGCAAGACTAAGGCCAGTGACCAAAGTACGTTATTATCAACTGTACCCATAACGGTATTTCCGATACCCATGGTCAACACAGAGGTCAAGGTCGCAGCAGGTGTTGTCAATGAAGTTGGGACAACGGCTGAGTTTCCGACCACCATCTGAATGGCCAAGGCCTCACCAAAGGCACGAGCCATCCCAAAGACCACCGCAGTAAAAATCCCTGAACGCGCCGCCTTCAAGGTCACGCGCCAGATGGTTTGCCAGCGAGTGGCTCCCATAGCCAAACTAGCTTCACGGTAGTGACGAGGCACCGCACGCAAACTATCGGTTGTCATAAAGGTTACCGTCGGTAAAATCATGACAAAGAGAACGAAAATCCCTGACAAGATCCCAAAACCAGTTCCACCAAAGACACTACGGACAAAAGGAACTACGACCTGCAAACCAATAAATCCATAGACGACTGAAGGAATCCCGACTAGCAATTCAATGGCTGGTTGCAAGATTCTAGCACCTTTTGGTGAAACTTCAGTCATAAAGACTGCCGCACCGATGGCAAAAGGAGTTGCGATAAGAGCTGACAGAATTGTGACAATAAAGGAACCCAAAATCATGGGAAGGGCACCAAATTGTTTACCTGAAGGATTCCAAGTTTGTCCAAAGAGGAAATCAAAGATATTGACTCCATTGACAAAGAAGGTCGACAAACCTTTTTGGGCTACGAAGATCAATATCATGGCCACAATGATGACAATCAAAGACAGACAAGCAAAGGTCAAGCCTTTTCCTAGTTTCTCTAGACGAGAGTTCTTTGAGGGAGAAAGTAATTTTTTAGCTAATTCTTCTTGATTCATTAGTGACTCCCTTCTAGTGCTGTTACCGTTCCGACAGCATCTTTTTCAACCTTCATTTCCTTGACAGAAATATAGCCCATTCCCTTAACGATTCCGCTTTGCGCTTCATCTGAGAGGACAAAGTTGAGAAACTCTGCCACCAATTCATTAGGCTGACCTAGGGTGTACATGTGTTCATAAGACCACAAAGGCCAGTTATTGGTTGTAACATTTTCAGCAATCGGCTCATAGCCATTCAACTTCATGCGTTTAACCGAGTCATCCACATAGGCAAAGGCTAAGTAAGAAATGGCTCCTGGTGTCTGGGAAACAATGTTTTTGACCATCCCATTTGAATCCTGTTCTTGACTCTGCACTGCAGATTGACCATCCATGACAACACTATCAAAGGTTGCACGCGAACCAGAACTTGCCGCGCGGTTGATAATGGAAATGGCTAGGTCTTTACCACCGACTTCTTTCCAGTTGGTCACTTGACCTGTGAAGATGCTACGGAGTTGTTCAGTTGTTAGATTTTCAACGTCAACTTCCTTATTTACAATCACTGCCAAGCCTGCTACAGCAACCTTATGGTCCACTAGAGCGGATGCGTTGATACCGTCTTTTTCCTCGGCAAATACGTCTGAATTTCCTACATCAATGGCTCCAGACTGAACCTGAGACAAACCTGTACCAGATCCTCCACCTTGGACGTTGACTGTTTTTCCAACGTGCATAGAGCCAAATTCATCTGCTGCTGCTTCGACCAAGGGCTGAAGAGCCGTTGAGCCAACAGCTGTCATGGATTCCCCACGATCAATCCAGCTAGCACATCCCGCCAAAGAACCTGCCAGCAAAAGAGCTGCAAGGGATAAAGCGAGTTTTTTCCTTTTTTTCACTGTTTTTCTCCTTGAAAATAATGGTGAATGCTGTGAATTTTTTCAACTATTTATTTATGTTTTTCTTTTTTAAAATTGAGAGCAAACTGAAGTTGATAGCTTAATTTTACTAGTCATTTGCTCAGTTGCCGTCTCCACCAAATTTGACTTAAAATGAAAGATAATTTGAAAAAATCCATACTTCCACTATAACATAGACAAGCTACTTTGACTAGCATTTTCACTTGAATCTGAGGCCTTTTGGAAAATAATTTTTCAAAACATTTCCAGTCACCTTTCCAAAACCCAAACCATTGCCTTGAACCAAAACTTGGTACCAACCATTTGGCAGACTTTCCGCCAGCTGAATGGTTTCTCCAGCCACATACTTTACAAATTCCTCTTGATCAATTTCAACCGACTGCTTGACCTGACTCGGTTTCAAGGCTAGACCAAGAGCAAAACTAGGCTCAAAGCGTTTCTTCTTAAAAGTGCCCAAATGCAGGCCATTCCGAGCAATCTTGAGTTTCCCTAAATCTGGCAAGAGTTCTGGCAAGAGATAAAGTTGGTCACCAAAAGTCTGCAAGATTCCCCTTAGATTGACCTGCAAATGTTTTTGGGCAAATTCCTGCCACAAGACAACTTGTTCACGGCTGAGATTACTCTTACTTGCCTTACATTTAGGAGCTGGATTGTCACCTCTAAATTGTAAATGAGCTACAAACTGTCCCTCTCCCTTAAAATGATGAGGATACATCCGAGCCGTTTCTGGCAGGTCAATACCAGCTACCATTCCATTGATATGCTCTACTGGCAGCAAATCAAAATCATACTCCTCCAGTAGCCAATTGACAATCTCTTCGTTTTCTTCAGGTGCCCAGGTACAGGTTGAATAAACCAAGCGACCACCTTCTGCTAGCATTGTCACGGCATCTGCTAGAATTTCTCTTTGAAGACTGGCGCATTGACTCGGATAATCTGAACCCCAATAGTCCATAGCATCTGGTTGCTTACGGAACATCCCTTCCCCTGAGCAAGGGGCATCAAGAACGATTAGGTCAAAATAGCCCTTAAAAACCTTGGCCAAACGGTCAGCAGATTCATTGGTCACCACAACATTTGTCGCTCCAAAGCGCTCCATGTTTTCTACTAAAATCTTAGCCCGTTTGCTTGAAATTTCATTGGAAACCAGGATACCTTCACCTGCTAGATAGGCTACTAATTGAGTTGATTTTCCACCCGGTGCAGCTGCCAAGTCCAAAACCTTCATACCAGGACTGGGCTGGGCTACCTGAGCCACCATCTGGGCAGCAGGTTCTTGCGAATAAACCAAACCAGTAGCATGCTCAGGCGATTTCCCAGACACCTTCCCGTAGTAGCCCCAAGGGGTTTGAGGAATGGGATCAGAAAAGGAAACTGGCGCTTCTTTTAAAGGATTGACCCGAAAGGCAGAAACCGCTTCCTCCTCAAAAGAGGCAAGAAAATCTCTTGCCTCATCTCCTAGTATCTTTTCATATTTTTCAACAAATCCTTCTGGAAATTGCATTTAAGTTCTTTTCCTTTCGTAAATATAGGACTGAATTTCCTCCTGCATCTCAAGAGGTAGCATCATGACCGGTTGTCTGGTTTGAAAATCAAGCGGTTGACCAGATAGAGTCACAACCTCATAACCAAGGCTTTCTCCCAAAATACTAGCAGCAGCATAATCCCATGGTTGCAGATAGGTGACATAGGTCAACAAACGCCCTGACAAAATCTTGGCAAAACTAATGGCCGCACTCCCATAGACTCGAACACCAAGCACAGCTCGACTCAAATCAGCCAGACCCCATTCGTTGGTTTCCAGCATACCACTATTTCCTGCAATGAGAAAATCTCCAAGTGGTTTTGCTTGAAAGGGAGCTAGGGGCTTATCATTTAGACAAACTGGAAATTCCCCACCACCGTGGTAACAATCCCCTTTGACCACATCATAAATCAGACCAAACTGTCCCTGACCATTTTCAAAATAAGCCACCATAACAGCAAAATCTTCCTGCTGGGCCACAAAATTATTGGTCCCATCAATCGGATCAATGACCCACACCTTGCCCTCTTGAACCGAGGCTCGCAGACAGCCTTCTTCAGCGCAAATCTTATCCTCAGGATAACGGGATAGAATTTCATCAACCAAGAGTTCCTGAACTTCCTTGTCCAGTCTGGTCACCAAATCTGTTGGAGAGGACTTGGTCTCAACACACAAGTCTTCCTGCATGTGGTCAAGGATGTACTGGCTCGCTCTCTTAATAAGCTCTTTGGCAAATTCAAATTTACTTTCCAAGAGAAATCTTTCCTTCCCCTTTTTCCTTGGCAGCCTGAACTGCTCGGTAAAGCGAATAGCCACTCACCGTTTCAAATTCTCGTCCCAAACGTTTTTCTTCGCTCTTGCTTGGCACGACATACTTGAAACCCTTATAGGAATCCAGCAGCTTTTTAGCCTCTATCTTGCCCTCATAGGTAGCTTCAACATCATTAAAAAAAGAAAGCACTGAAGCAAGTTCTTCAGTGCTCCACGACAAATCTAGTGGGTAACTATACTGTTTGTTCATTAACTAATACCAGCTCTCATTCTTGCTTCTTTTAGTTCTTGCTTACGGTAACTACGAGGGAGAAAAGCACGAATCTCATCTTCATTAAAACCAATTTGCATACGTTTGGAATCAATAATAATTGGACGACGCAAAAGACTAGGATACTGCTCAATCAAATGAAGCAATTCCGATACCGAGATACTCTCTACATCAATATTCAATTTTTGAAAAATTTTTGAACGAGTTGAAATGATGTCATCAGTACCATTTTCGGTCAAGGAAAGAATGTGTTGCAATTCTTTTCTTGTTAAAGGACTAGTCATAATATTGTGCTCCTCAAAGGGCACCTTATGTTTTTCTAACCAGGCCTTTGCCTTACGACATGAAGTACAGCTCGGTGATAGAAATAGTGTAATCATACTTTTCTCTTCTTATCTATACTTTGCTAGTTCTATTATACACAAAAATAAAGCGCTTGACTAGGGATTTTTAGAAAAAAAAGCCTATTTTTTCAAGAAAAATAGACTGTTTGCGAACGATTGAGGTAAGGTAGATTTAGTTAATTCACTCTTGACAATAGTTTCGAATCACATACCTAACTTATTTACTCAAAATAAGAACATCTTTAGTATTATTTCCTACGACTTTTCAGGTACAGAAAAACAAAGAAGCTTTCATAGAGGGCAAAAAAGAGGAGGAAGGCATGAAGGAAGAAGGTCTCTGGCAAAACCAGAATCACTGGATCCTTGGCTGGGTCAAAAAGCCAGGTATCATCTCCCACAAAGAGAATTTGATGGAAAAGAGTAAAAAATTGGTCAAAACCAATCAAAACTCCCCCAAGCCCAATCAGTAAAGGCAAAACCACTAGAGCCAAAAGCCCTTTACTAAATAAAGATAAAAAGCCCTTTTTCACAATCTTATTGACAAAGAAATAGAAGCTTGGTAGTGTCACAAGGGCAATAAATTGAACTAGATGAAAGAGATTTTTCACAACCGCAAAGTGGTGCAGACCAGCTGCTGACGAACGAAAATCTGGCATCTCTAAGACTTGGCTAAATGGATTGGTCAGGTAATCCATTAAGATATGAAAGTTATATTGAATGGTTTCGGGTTTTAGATAAACTCGATTTGTTAAGTTCAGCCACTGAATTTCCAGCGGATAAAAAATCCAAGCCAAATAAATGGGCAAAAGGATTGAGAGGGAGAGGAGAAAGAGCATAGAGCCCCAAAAGGTTAGTTTAGTTTTCATCAAAGTTCCACTCCGCAAGGCTAGAAACCACATGAGTCGGGGCGATTGGTAGGTCTGCTACTTCTTCTGCCTTGGTAAAACCTGTCGTCACCAAGAGCGTTGGAATGCCATTGTCAATCCCTGCTCGGATATCTGTTAAGTAGTTGTCCCCAACCATAATCAACTCTTCACGTTCCAAACTTAAGTGTTCAACTGCCTTGTCCATAATGATGGCATTTGGTTTCCCAATATAAACAGGCTTCACTCGTGTTGCTACTTCAAGCAGGGTAATCAGCGAACCAGCCCCCGGCAAAAGCCCTCGTTCTGTCGGGATGTTGAGGTCAGGGTTGGTTCCGATAAAGTGGGCACCCTTTTGAATAGCTAGAGTTGCTGTCGCAAATTTTTCATAGTCAACTTGCCAGTCCAGGCCTACTACTACATAGGCAGGATTATCCTTGTCTTCCACATAACCAGCCGCCATGATGGCTTCCTTGAGCCCTGCTTCTCCGATGACATAGACGGTCTTTTCAAGTCCCAAGTCGTTCATATAGTCGATAGTCGCCAAAGTCGCTGTGTAGACAGTCGATAGAGGCGTATCAATATTAAAATTCTGAGCCAGCATCTCCTGAACACTCTCTGGAGTGCGGGTTGTATTGTTGGTCACAAAAAGATAGGGAATGTCCCGCTTTTGCAATTCATGAACAAAAGCCTCCCCTGCTGGGATTCTGTCTTTCCCCTTATAAATGGTTCCGTCTAAATCAATTAAATAGCCTTTATATTTCATATTTTTCTCTAATCCTTCTTCATTTCTTGCCAAGTGATGATAGCTTGGGCATTGGTAGCCCCGTCGCTTGTAATCTCATGTTTGCTTTCCAGTCCAGTCCGTTCAACAGCCGATGTAATCACCCCACCTGGTCGAACTTCCTTGACATACTTGAGGTTGATTTTCTTGGGAATATATTGGGTCAAAAAGTCCGCTCCCATGACCTCAAAAATCCAGTCCAGATACTTACTGTTATTGACATGACCATTCATATCCAAGTCGTAAAAACGGACATGGTAATCCTTGCTGATTGACTCGTTCAAGGACTCATACTTTGGCCCACGGATGAGCTTTTTATCAAAATCAGACTGGTAAGGAGCTACAATCTCAGGTTCAACAGCATGGACTTTTCGACTGTCTCGATCCATGAGAACAAAGGTCGCCATCATGTGGATAAGGTCCTGACCTGCTTCATCATAAATAGTAAAGCGACGATAGCAAAAAAGTCGATTGTAGCTCAGGGCTTCCGTTTCGATAGTGATTTCTTCCGCAAAACGAGGCAAACGAACCACCTCAATATCATAGTCTGTGATAATCCAGACCAGATTATAATTTTCCAGAATAGCCTTATCACTAACTCCCAGTTCAATCGACTGCATCCCTGAAACCTGCAGAGACAGCAAAATTACATCTGGAAGTTTGATATGACCGTTCATATCAGCCATATCAAAAGGAATTTTCATTTTCATTTGATAAGTTAAGCCCATGATCCTACTCCAAAATAAATCGTTCTGCTACAGTGTCTCCCAAAAAGAGACCTCTCTTTGTCATGCGCACGCGGTCACCCTCAACCTGCACTAGACCTTGTTGAACCAAATCTCTGACGATTTCTCCATAAAGTCCATCGAAAGACCTTCCAAATTTTTCCTCAAATCGCACCATGGAGACCCCTGATTTCTTGCGGAGTCCTAGGAACATTTCTTCTTCCATTTGCTCCTTTTGACTCAGGTGCTCTTCTGTAATGCGAGCATTGCCTTCTACAACTGCATTGAGATAATGACGAATCGGACCATGGTTTTTATAGCGCACTCCATTGACATAACCAGATGCCCCAGCACCGATGCCATAGTATTCAGCATTGTCCCAGTACATGAGATTGTGGCGACTTTCAAAACCAGGTTTGGAGAAATTAGAAATCTCATAATGCTCAAAACCAGCTCGCTCTAGCTCTGCGATGATGTACTCAAACATCTCAGCTTCCAGTTCCTCCTTAGGCAAGGGCAATTTCCCTCGACGCATACGGTTCATAAAGACCGTATGATTCTCCAAAATCAAGCTATAGAGGCTCATATGGGGAATATCCAACCCAATGGCCTTAGCCACATTTTCCTTGACCTGCTCCATGGTCTGACCTGGCAGAGCATAAATTAAATCGATGGAGATATTGTCAAAACCAGCCAGTTTCAGACGGTCAATATTTTCATAAATATCCTTCTCCAAATGACTGCGCCCAATCTTTTTCAGCATCTTGTCGTCAAAAGTCTGCACGCCTAGCGAAACACGATTGACAGCTGAGTTCTTCAAAACAGCTATCTTATCCGCGTCCAAGTCTCCCGGATTGGCTTCAATGGTCAACTCTTCCAAGACTGACAAGTCCAAGTTTTTAGTCAAGCCATCCAGTAACACCTCCAGTTGAGGAGCTGATAGAGCTGTCGGTGTCCCACCACCGATGTAGAGGGTTCGCAACTTTTGAATATCATAAGAACGAAACTCTTCTAACAGATGCTCCAAATAGCTATCTACCGGCTGATTCTTGATGAAGACCTTTGAAAAGTCGCAATAATAACAAATCTGGGTACAAAATGGGATATGCACATAGGCTGACGTTGGTTTTTTCTGCATAGTAATTATTATACCATAAAGACAGGCTACAAGAAAAAAATCACCATCTCCAGATACTAGTCAGTCCGAAGATGGTGATGGTTTATTCTTCTGTTATGTCAATAACAATCTCTTCTGATTCATCAAGAGTTTCAGCCTTTTCTTGCCATTGCTCCTTGAGATTATTGAATTGATCTTTTGATGCTTCTGTCGCTTGACGAACACATGATTTGGCTTGAGAAAGGACACTGTCCACAGTGATTTCACCTGACTCAACCTGTTCTTTAGTTTTAAGAACAAAATCTGTAGCCTGCTCCTTGACTTCTGTCAGTTTTTCACAGACCTGCTCCTTGGCATACTCAGGATCTTCTCTCAAGTCATCTAGAAAATCTTGAGCCTGACTGCAAACTTGTTTGCCCTTGTCACTTGTTAAAAACAAGGCAAGAGCTGCACCTGAAACGGTTCCTAAAAGGATTGAGGATAGTTTACCCATAAGGATTCTCCTTTTTTATTTTTTGAAAAATTTACTTGCGACACGAAGAGCTGACAAACTTGCACCAGTCTTAAGTGTTTTTGAACCAGCTGATGAAGCTTTCTTACTCAATACACGCGCATGGTCATTGAGATCTGAAACAGATAGAGATAAATCTGCAACAGCGCTAAAGAGTGGATCAATCGTTGCTACCTTGACATTAATATCATCTGCCAAGACATTGACCTTAGCCAGCAATTCATTGGTATGATGCAAGGTCACATCCACATCTGAAGTCAAGGTTTTAATCGTCTTCTCTGTTTCATCGATAACACGTCCAAGCTTTTGTACAGTAATGATTAGATACACTAAAAATACAATCAAAGCAAGGGCTACAAGAATATATGCAACTTCTAACATTTAATTTTCCTCCTCTGTAATATAGTAAGGGGCCTTCTTTCGATTTTGATATAGAATGATAAAAATACCCAGTCCGATAAGGACAACTGATAGCCATTGAGACACTCGAAGACCAAAGAACATGAGACTATCTGTCCGCATACCTTCGATGACCATACGACCGAAACCATACCAAATCAAGTAAAAGGCAGTGATATGACCTCGTCTAAGGCTCTTCCATTTTCTTCTAAAAATCAGAATCAAGGCAAATCCAAGAAGATTCCATAGAGACTCATAAAGGAAGGTTGGCTGACGATAGCTCCCCTCAATATACATCTGGTCACGAATAAAGCCAGGTAGATAATCCAGATTATCCACTGCTGCACCATAGGCTTCTTGGTTAAAGAAATTGCCCCAGCGACCCAAACTTTGGGCAATCATGACGCTAGGCGCCGCAATATCTAGGAAATCCCAAGTATTGATGAGTTTACGATCAGCAAAGATATAGAGTACAATAGCCCCAGTTATCAAACCACCGTAAAAAGCCAAACCACCATTCCAAATGGCAAAAATTTCTCCCAAGTTCTGACTATAGTAATCAAAACGGAAAATAACATAATAGAGACGTGCTCCTAAAATAGCCAAAGGAAAAGCTATCAGGATGAAATCTAAAATATCGTCTGGTATGATCTTCTTTCTAGGTGCTTCTTTCATGGTCAAATAAACCGCAAGAATCAAGCCTGTTACAATACACAAGGCATACCATCGAATGGCTAGAGGGCCTAGATGAATCGCAATTGGATCAAACATTAGGCACCTCCTCGTTTTGAGCAATGAGATTGGTCAAGCGTTCTTCGAACAAACGCGTCGCATCAAAGCCCATTTCCTTGGCACGATAATTCATGGCAGCAGCCTCAATCACGACAGAGATATTACGACCTGTTTTCACTGGAATGCGGATACGAGGAATGGCTACGCCAGAAATTTCTATTTCCTCTGCATTGTTTCCAAGACGATCAAAAGTTTTATGTGTATCGTAATTTTCCAAATAAACAGCCAGCTGGACTTGTGAAGAATCCTTGACGGCACTCGCACCGTAGAGGCTCATGACATCGATAATCCCAACCCCACGAATTTCAATCAGGTGTCTCAAGATTTCAGCTGGTTCACCCCAAAGAGTAATCTCATCCTTGGCAAAGATATCGACACGATCATCGGCTACCAAGCGGTGACCACGTTTGACAAGCTCTAGACCTGTCTCACTCTTACCGATGCCACTATCACCTTGAATCAAGACACCCATTCCATAGATATCCATCAAGACACCGTGCACACTGGTCCGTTCTGCTAAACGTGAATCCAGATAACTAGATAACTCTCCAGATAAACGACTGGTTGCCGTACGGCTGGTTAAAATGGCAATCTTACATTCTCTGGCTGCCTTTAGCATCTCCTCTGGAACCACCAAACCACGAGCAACAATGACCGCAGGTGTCTCAGGTAGAAACATTTTTTTCAAGACTTGGTAACGGTTGTGAGAGGACATCGAAACGAGATAGGACCACTCCTTCATTCCCAAGAGTTGGATTCGCTCAGGCGTATAATAGTCAAAATAGCCCGTCATTTCAAGACCAGGTCGCGTAATGTCCGCGGTATTAATTTCCTTTTCAAGTAATTCTGGTTCGCCATAGACAATGTCTAGTCTGAGCTTTTCAATCACTTCTTTTACTAAAACCGACATCATTTCCTCCTTCAATCGAGTTCTTCTCTCTATTATATCAAATTGTAGGAGGATATTTGAGATTTTTGCAGGCTTTGTAGTATTTATTTAAAAGAAAAAGACTAGATTTCTCTAGCCTTTCATTTCTAATTAGAATTTTTTACGTTTACGAGCTGCTTCTGATTTACGTTTACGTTTTACAGAAGGTTTTTCATAGAATTCACGTTTGCGTGTTTCTTGAAGAGTACCAGCTTTAGTAACCGCACGTTTGAAACGACGAAGTGCGTCGTCAAGAGATTCATTCTTACGTACTACTGTTTTAGACATTTTTTTCACTCCCTTCAAGTTCAAGATCTATTCTATTTTACACGTAAAAGGAATAATTGTCAAGAGGAAACTAAGTTTTTTATTCTTCATAATGATTAATAATATAGTTCACCATCTCCTCCATATCTGCTTTAGATAAAGGTAATTCCCAGTTTGTTGTTTCCATTTTAAGAAAATCATCACTTACTTTCAGTTCGTTGTCTAGTTCCCCATCTTTATTATCTAATTCCTCATCTTTATTATCTGATTCCTCATATTCCCAGAATATGATACCTATCCGATCATATAAGACATGAATATTATGACTATTTGGATCAATATCAAAAGACTGTAAAGAGATTAAGATTTCATTTCCTTTATAAGACAAATCAATATACATGTGATTTGATAAATCATACGGTCTAGATAAAGTACCTCCTGATGAGTAATTTGGTTTTCCACTTCCTCCACTTGTCTTTACAAATGTATCAGTGCCATCTTTCTCTTTTAAAAAAATTAAGTTTCCATCACTATCTCTCTTGCTTAAAAGAAAGTATTTTATTTTATTTTTCTCTTCTAGCCTAGCTCTCTTATATGCTTCTTTTATTTTTAGAAATTCTTCTTTATTCATGTGTCCCCTAACGTAATGTTGAAGTTTTATATGTCTAAAGCAACTCACTACACAGAGCAAGTGGTTCTGAATTTATTTTTCAAGTAAGCTGAGCGCTTCAGCATCTGCAATAATAGTCACATCAGGGTGATTTTGGAGGCTACTTGCTGGGAGATTCTCAGTCACTGGGCCAGACACTGTTCCAGCAATAGCTTCTGCTTTCGACTCACCGTAAGCAAAGAGAAGGATTGACTTGGCATCCAAGATATTTTTAATCCCCATTGAAATGGCTTGGGTTGGAACGTCTTCAATCTTGTCAAAGAAACGTGCGTTTGCTTCAATAGTAGACTGGTCAAGTTCGACTAGGTGTGTTTGACTGTCAAATGGAGTACCAGGTTCATTAAATCCGATATGTCCATTGCGACCGATTCCCAAGATTTGGAGGTCAACTGGATGGTCAGCCAAAATTTGATTGTAGCGTTCTACTTCTTCTTCAGCATTATCCTTAACACCACGTGGCAAAAAACTTTCTTTAAATGGTTTTTGGTTGAACAAGTTTTCTTGCATGAAGTGACGGTAAGACTGAGGATTGTCGCCATCAAGGCCTACATACTCATCAAGGTTGACACTGGTTAGATTTGAAAAATCAAGGTCACTCTCAACAATTTCCTTGTAAAATTCAAGTGGGCTACTTCCTGTCGCAAGTCCTAGTGTTTGAGCTCCATTGGCCAATTTTTCCTTCAAAATCTCAAAAGCAACTTTTCCACCTTCGATTTGGTTTTCAACTTTAATAACTTTCATCTTTTCATCCTCCGTTTTAATCTATATTTATTATATGGTATAGACCAATTTTTGTCAAGTGAAAACGATTTAATTTTCAAAAAAAGAGCGTCCAAACTTGAAACATGTTATAATGGATAAGATTAGAACTTAGAAAGAATGAACAGATATATGAATACAGCTGATTTTGATTTCCACTTACCTGAGGAATTAATTGCCCAAACGCCCCTTGAAAAACGGGATTCCTCTAAACTCCTCATTGTCAACCGTGATACTGGAGAAATGCAGGATAAACACTTCCACTCTATTATTGATATGCTGGAACCTGGTGACGCCCTTGTTATGAACGACACCCGAGTTCTCCCTGCCCGCCTCTATGGTCAAAAGGAAGAAACTGGAGGTCATGTGGAACTTCTCCTGCTTAAAAATACTAGTGGAGATGAGTGGGAAGTTCTGGCTAAACCTGCCAAACGCCTCAAGGTCGGGACTCGTGTTAGCTTTGGTGATGGCCGTCTCAGAGCTGTTGTTACGGAAGAATTGACTCACGGGGGCCGCATTGTCCGCTTTGAATACCAAGGAATTTTCCTAGAAGTTTTAGAAAGTCTGGGAGAAATGCCATTACCACCTTATATCCATGAAAAACTGGATGACCGTGAACGCTATCAAACCGTTTACGCTAAGGAAAGTGGTTCTGCTGCAGCACCAACTGCTGGATTGCACTTCACCAAAGAATTGCTGGCAGAAATCCAAGCTAAGGGTGTTCATCTAGTCTATTTGACTCTTCATGTCGGACTCGGAACCTTTAGACCTGTTTCAGTTGACAATCTGGACGAACACGAAATGCACTCAGAATTCTATCAGCTTTCTGAGGAGGCTGCTAGCACCCTTCGCTCTGTCAAGAAAAATGGAAGCCGTGTCATCGCTGTCGGAACCACTTCTATCCGCACCTTAGAGACTATTGGTTCCAAGTTTGATGGGCAAATCCAAGCAGATTCTGGCTGGACCAATATCTTTATCAAACCTGGCTATGAGTGGAAGGTCGTGGATGCCTTCTCAACCAACTTCCACTTACCAAAATCAACTCTGGTCATGTTGGTTTCTGCCTTTGCAGGCCGTGAATTAGTCTTAGACGCTTATCACCATGCCATTCAAGAACACTACCGCTTCTTCAGTTTCGGTGATGCCATGTTTATCTATTAATTGTCATAATCAAAAAGCGCATATTATCAGGTATTATAAAACCTTGATAGTATGCGTTTTGTAATGGATAGAAAATGAGTTAATTTATTCTCAAGCTCGGATCTTTCAAACTCTGAACACTGGCATTGATCACCGCACCGACAATCAAAATCTTAGCGATAAGAATAAACCAGAACATCATGACCACCACGACGACGGAACTGAAAAAACGCACGTCCACTAGGTGATTGACATAATTGTTAACATAGACTGAAAAGATATTGAGCAGTAAGGCCAGAGTTAACAAAACAAAGGCACTACCTGGTAATACAGAGCGAATCCGTCGAACCTTAACATTAGGCAGGAAATAATAAAGCATGACCAAGATGGCAAAAATCAAGGAATAGACTAAGGGGCCTGTCAGGTCTTGCAGATAATCAAAAATAGGACTATCCGATTTCCAATAACTTTTGATAAGGTTGAGAAGCATGCGACCAAAGACACTTAGAAAGAGGGCTAAAGCAAAGAGAATCTGCAAGCCAAAACTGACAAACAAACTCATGAGTTGATGAGAAATCATCCCACGATTTTTAGCTACTCCGTAAGCTTTATTAAAGGCTTTCTGCAGAAAGTTCATGGATTTTGAAAATGTCCAGAGGGCTGACAAAATCGCAAAACTCAATAAGCCCGTTGACGGTTGGGTCAGTACTTCTGTGATAATCTTTGCCACCACATCATACATGGTATCGGGCAAGAATTCATTTACAACCTTTAAAAAATTGGAAACTGGAATCTGAAAATAAGGGAGGATATTGACCACCACCAAAAGCAGGGGAAAAATCGAAATCAACCAATAGTAGGCTACTGCGACACTGGTCAGCTCACTATCTGATGCTTGATAATAATGCAAAAAAGCTTTTACTAAAGGCTTATCTATCAGCTCTTTCCACCACTTCTTCATGTCACACTCCTTCACTTACACTCTTATACTCAATGAAAATCAAAGAGCAAACTAGGAAGCTAGCCGCAGGTTGCTCAAAGCACAGCTTTGAGGTTGCAGATAAAGCTGACGTGGTTTGAAGAGATTTTCGAAGAGTATTAATTAATTTCTTCTTACCAATTCCACCATATCATAAGGCAGGGTATTGGCAGCTTCCTTCAGAGAATAGTTCTCTAAGTTATTTACATTTTGTCGTAACTTCTTGGCATACTTGGTCGTAATCAATCGTTTCTCTTCATATTCGAAAATCAACTTGCGCTCCAGATAATAGCCTCTCAGCATTTCATCGATATTGTTGGGCTTGACACGATTGATAACCCGTTCAACAAAGGCACCACTAGTGATAATAGCTGTTTCACGGAGACGAGAATCCTGCATGAAGCTGATTAAAGAACTCTTATAAACCCCTTTTAGGTTCTCCAAACTTTCGATAATCATCTCTGTGTTTTCTAGATAGAGCTCTGCAATTTGGTCATAGTCAAGGGCCCTGAGTTTCTGTGATTCTTCATTTTTCCAACTGCGGGAGGTCTTGCCAAAGGTAAAAACTTCATGCAGGAGAAAACGTAAAATCCGCAAGGAAACAAGGAAATAATAGGTCAATCGTGACGCGAACTTACGATTGATACTTTGTTCCATGTTTTTCAAATAACGTTGGTAAACTCGATAGGCACGCTCACTCATCTTTTCCTCTTCGTAAGCCTGTTCTAAACCATCACTTTCAATACTGAGGATGAGAAGTTTTAAGGCCTCCCAGTCTTCTTGAGCCCCCTTATTTTCTTGACTCAGGATGAGATTTTCAATACGTCCATGATAATTGTCAATAGCTGCATAGAGGGGAAGTTTATTTTTGGTATCTTCCAACTCTTTTTCCAACTCAATCGTCACTTCATTCAAAATGGCGATATGCATAAGATAATCCTTGCTTTCTTCCTGTTCGTCCGAAAGATGAGGCAAGACCACGAGGCCTGTTAAAAAGCTGACAAGCGTCACACCTGCGACAAGGAAAAGCAAGAGAGGATACTCCTGTTCTAGATTACTTGGTATCAGAAGAATCGTAGCAATCGACACCGTTCCCTTAACACCTGAGAAGGTCAAAAGAAGCATATCCTTCATATACTTATTCAGTTTCTTCTTGAGGCGTCGGGTCCTATAGGCATAATAGCCATAGATCATGACAAAACGAATGGCAAAGAGGACAAAGGTAAGGGCTATAAGAGATACCAATAACAGCAAGGGATTATAGATTGGATTGGTCAAGATAGGTTCTGCTATCATTTCCAGCTCCATCCCTAAAATTACAAAGACAGAACCGTTGAGCATAAAGTTCACTGTGTGCCAGACCGTCTCGGTTACCGTATCCACTTGGGCTTCGAGGAGCGTAATTTTCTTAAAACGGCTTGCCTTTAAAATCCCAGCAACCACAACGGCAATAATCCCTGAAACATGGACTTCTTCTGCCAGAAAGAAGGTCACCAGAGGCAAACTCAATTCTAATAAAAGTTCGCTAGCAATATCCGTTGCGCGCACACTTAGCAAGAATGTGTGAAGGAAACGGTTGACCATGGCTGTTAAAAATCCAATTAAAAAACCGCCTAGAATTGAAAAGATGAGCGAACTACTAGCTTGACCAAGAGAAAAGACTCCAGTTGTCCAAGCTGTCAAGGCAACCTGAAAGGCAACCAAGCCAGAAGCATCATTCAAAAGTCCTTCACCTTTGAGGATATTAGACACGCGCTTAGGAAAGCTAAAACGCTCCGAAAGAGAAGCAAAAGCCACCAAGTCCGTAGGTCCAAGGGCCGCCCCAACAGCCAAGCAAGCCGCCAAGGGAAGACTGAGCCAAAGAAAATGGGCCAAGCCACCCAAACTCAGGGTCGAGATGAAAATCACTGGAAATATGAGATAAACAATGATTCGCCAGTGTTTTAAAATAGCCGTAATATCCGCTTCTTCCGACTCTCGGAAAAGCAAGGGCCCAATAACCAGGGCCAAAAACAACTCTGTATTGAGATGAAAGTCGGTATTGGGTAAAAAGAGACCAATCACAATTCCCAAAAGAATTTGCACCAAAGGGAGAGGCAAAAAGGGCAGAAGTTTATTGGTTGTACTTGAGACAATCAAGACCAGTAAAAATAGGATGAGGTAAATCAGTAATTCCACGCACGTCCTCCTTAATCTTTTTTACAACAAGATTCAAAAATCTCCTTCTGCTCTTTGATTTTTTGGTCAATCTTGGAACAGTCTTTGTGCTCAATTTTTCTCTGGCACCGTTCCATTTCAAGAGCAACTAATTTTTTCTTGATTTTAAGCATTTTTTTGCTCATATGTGCTTGATCTAACACCCCCACCGCTCGTTCGTGGTGGGTTGATTCGACAAAATTCTGGCGCATGGCATCCAGCTTTTCACGTAGGTATTGTTTATCCATGTCTATATCTCTCTAATTTTTCAATCATCACTAAAAATGGTGGGTTGTTGACTTGGTTTAAAGTTCGGTAAATGGCAACTGTGTACTCTTGTTGGTTCAACTGGCTCACAAAATCCAAGACAGCATCCCTCTCGAGGTCGCCTCCTTCATGACCATAGTAGATCATGATAGCAATCCGTCCCCCTTTGACAAGCAAATGACACAGCTTTTCTAATGCTTCAATCGTTGTCTGAGGTCGAGTGATGACAGACTTATCAGCAGACGGCAAATAGCCCAGATTAAAAATCCCTGCCTTGGCTTCTGTCACAAACTGATCCAGTGTCTCATGGCCTTGCAAGATTAACTGGGCATTTGTGTAACCAGCCTGTTCCAAACGCTCTTGCGTCTTTCCCAAGGCTTGTTCCTGAATATCAAAGGCATAGACTTTCTTGGCTAGTTTGGCTAGAAAAAGGGTGTCGTGACCATTTCCCATGGTCGCATCTACTACAATATCGTCCTGAGTTACAACCTCAGCCAAAAAATCATGTGCCATTTCAAGTGGTCTTTTCATTTTCAAACTCCTGTTTTACAGCCTTGCATCCTTGAACACTTCCGCGACGTCGCATCTCCATCTCAATACTATTTAGAACTTCCCATTTATTGAGGCTCCACATAGGCCCAATCAGCATATCTCTAGGTGCATCTCCTGTGATTCGATGGATGACGATATGCTTGGGAATGATTTCCAGTTGGTCACAGATGACCTTGACATATTCGTCCTGACTCATCAACTGCAAGCGTCCTTCGTGGTAATCTCGTTGCATACGAGTATTTGTCATAAGATGGAGCAAATGCAGTTTAATTCCTTGAATATCGTTATCCGTGACACATCGGCGGACATTTTCAATCATCATCTCATGGGTTTCACCAGGAAGTCCGTTGATCAGATGGGAAACAATCTCAATCTTTGGATACTTTCTCAAACGCTTGACCGTTTCCACGTACAACTCATAGGAGTGGGCACGGTTAATCAGATCAGAGGTTGCCTCATAAGTGGTCTGCAAGCCCAATTCAACCGTCACATGCATGCGTTCCGACAACTCAGCCAAATACTCGATAGTTTCGTCTGGTAAACAGTCTGGTCGCGTTCCGATATTGATTCCGACCACACCTGGCTCATTGATAGCCTGCTCATAGCGCTCTCGGATGACTTCCACCTTTTCATGGGTGTTGGTAAAATTTTGAAAATAAACCAAATACTTCTGCACATCCGGCCACTTGCGGTGCATAAAGTCAATTTCCTTATAAAATTGCTCACGGATAGGCGCGTCCGGTGCTACGATAGCATCTCCAGAACCTGAAACCGTACAAAAAGTACAGCCTCCATGAGCCACAGTCCCATCACGATTGGGACAGTCAAACCCCGCATCAATAGGGACTTTAAAGGTCTTTTTTCCAAATAGTTTTCGATAATAATCATTCAAGGTGTTATAAGATTTCATAACTTTCATTATAACAAAAAACACCCACAATCTCAAAAGCCTGACTTTCCTATAAATTCCTCTGTTTCTCGTTTCCATTAGCGATTTTTTATGATACAATATGGGTATGATTTTAATGAAATTAGCATCTATTTTATTATTGATACTGACTTTAGTAGTCTGCATTATCATAACCAAACTTTTTAGATTAAAAAAACTAGGACGAAACTTTGCCGATTTGGCTTTTCCAGTCTTGGTATTTGAATATTACCTTATTACGGCTAAAACCTTTACCCATAATTTCCTCCCTAGACTAGGCCTAGCCCTCTCAGTCCTAGCCATTATTCTCGTTTTTTTCTTCCTTTTGAAAAAACGTAGCTTTTACTATCCTAAATTCATCAAATTCTTCTGGCGTGCAGGATTCTTATTAACCCTTGTCATGTATATCGAGATGATTGTTGAATTGATGGCTCAGAAATAAAAAACTAAATCGAAAACACCTCAATAAAACTGAAATACAGTGATTGAAGTGTTTTTTCTTTATCTATTTTTCAATAATTTCTATTTACTCTCTTTATCAGGAAATAGATAACCAATACCTACACAAGCCAGCACACCTGCTCCAATCACCAAGCCACTTGAAATTGGCAACAGGTCCAAAATTGCATTCGCAATAATAAAGGCAATAATCAAACACATCAGACTAGCCTTGTAGTCTTTTTTCAAAAGATTCTCTAGAGTGAAATAGAGGAACAAGACTACCGGAATCAATGACCAGAGGTTAATGTCCAAAGTTGGCCAGCCAACAGAACCAAAATACAATACTGTCGCTGCTGCCACTAAAAATACAATCCCCAATATTTTTTTCATTTCTTTATCTCCAATTTCGTTTTTAGGAACTTGAGTTATCTGATATTGATGCCTCCCGTCCCTTACACAAATCATTATAGCAGAGGTCAGTTTCAAGAACAAGTTCTTTTGCCTATCTGGTCTCTATATCGGTCTAAGTGGTTGAATAATAGCAATAAAATAAGGAAGCAGGTGAAAAACTTCCTTCCAAATAAAAAGGAATTAAGCAACCAAACGCTACTTAATTCCTTGAAATTGTCTCATCACCTCCATTAACCTTTAAATTTTGATAGACTCTATTTTCTAATTAATATGACCAATATTGTCAATACTAACCCTTTCAATCAATTCATTAGTTATCAAAACTAAGTCCATTAATAAAGCCGAAAAGAGTATCAATAGTAAAGTAAACTAAATAATTGAGTTATAGATGGCTATTTTCACAAAATTGTTTCATCACCACACTATCTCATCTCAGTACACAAACCATGTTTCTATAGCTTTGTCTTAATCTTGATCTTTTTTCTTCAATCCAAGAAATGCACCTACGGTAAACATTATTCCGGCAACCAATGACGTGAAGACTTCGCTAACTGTTCCAGTTTTTGGCAACCTATCATTGTTAGTAGTTGATTTACTATCAATATTGGTATGTTTATTAGCTATGTTCTCTGGTTCATTGAGATAAACTTCCTTCTTATTTTCAAAGTTTTTATCATTTTTATCAGGAACTGGAGATGTAACATCCTCAGTTGAATCAGAGTTGTGTGAATGATTTTCTCTTTGGAAATCCTCTTTTCTATGACTTTCACCTAATTGACTATAATTTACTTGTACAGGAACTGTAGCTTTGACACCTTCAGTTGAATCAGAGTTGTGTGAATGATTTTCTCTTTGTAAATCCTCCTTTTTGTAATTTTCATCTAATTGGCTATGATTTGCTTGCACCTTATCTTTCTTTTTCGATACATCAAAAGTAGGTTTATTTTCCTCCTCCTTTTTCTCCTCTATTTTCTTGAATACAGGTTTTATAAGGGTATCTTTTGATAGATTAAGAACATAGCCAACGTCTTTTTTCCCTTCGACACCAGAAATTTCCCAACCATCAAATTGATAGCCTTTTTCTAATTTACCCTTATAGACAGGTAAAATGAAATCTTCTTCCGACACTATCGTTGAACTCATTTCTTTTCCATTTTGAATGGTCACAGTCACCGTATGAGCTTTTAATTCGCTCACCTCTCCCGTATCTTTGTTTAAAATGAATTCTTTTACGGTCGTATTTCTTGCAAAATCTTTTACAAGAATCTTAATGTTTAGTGTCTTATCTGTTAGTTGTTTAATATCATCAAATGATTTATATTCTTTTCCATTTACATAAATATGTTTGTCTTGAATCTCACCATCGAATCCATTATTTCTTTTATCATTGATGTTAAAGACTACAGATTTTCCATCAGCATATTCAATACTAGTATTTCCCTTAGGATCAATGTTTACTTCTGGTTTAACATTATCATATAAAAATTGATAGTGTACTCCAACCGCTTTCGCATTCAAATCGCTATAGCCAGTTTTAAGATAAACATTTCCATCCATATCTGTTACCTTATCTGGGAATCCGTTTGCTTTATAGTCTTTCATTCCCCAGTCCATGATGTCACCGTCTTTAACATTAAGCTTAACGTTAAAATCTCTAGTGTTATCAATGTGTAAATCTCCGTAGATTAAATAATTATCTACAACAGATTCATTAACTCTCAACTCCCAGTTAAAACCACCCTTATCAGAAATCTTACCTCTTAAATAAAATTCTGGATTTCGTACATAAATTTTATTAGATTTAGATGGATTAAAGTAGTTCTTGTCCATTGAAAGGTTTACTGGTTTTGCATCAATAAATAACGTAGAGCCATCTTCTTTTATAGCTTCTACATTGGACTTATCCTCTCCAGTGTACTCTTTATCATCTTTACCAAATAATACAAGTTTAGAAGGATCTGTTACAAGATTTCCATCTTTATCGATTGCCTCCCCTTTATCGTTCATTTTAAATCTAAACACTTGATACCTTACAATGTTAAAGCCGTCCAAAGCCGACATTAATACTGATTGAGTACTTCTTCCATCTTCAACATTTCTACTATCAGCATAAATTATTTTTTCTGATAAGGCTCTTAGATTAGGATTGGCCTTTTGTATTTTTGCTATATCTTCCTTGCTATAGACTCCATTTCCTTCTAACATATCCGTTTTTCCAGGATTATAGGTAGTCACTTTTAGTGCATAGCCTTTTCTCAGAATGATATTATCCTTTAATAGATATTGTTGTTTTTCTGAATCAGAATAGATTTTACCAGATTCCATTTCAGTTAAATTATTTGGTTTATTCTTTGAAAGATCTCCTTCTCCTAATTCTATTATATTCCCATAACTTGATGCATATGGATATTCTGTTTTAGTTTCCTTATTTTTTTCAGGCATTCTAATCTTCGTTTCAGCTTTTATCTGATCATCATCTTTAACAAAGAATCTCATATCTCCTGCAAAAGCTAATCCATCCACAATATCATTAATATTAGCGTATAAATCAAATGTCATCGTTTTTGAATGGGAATCATACTTGGTCGCTTTGATTTCTATAGATTTATAGTTATTTCCATAATATACCTTGGCATTTTTAGACACATTACTTATCTTTCCAAGAATTTCAAAGTGTCCATCTTTAGACGGGCTTAGAACACCATAAATTTTTGATTTGATTTCGTCAAGTTTTTCAGTTTCATATTCTAAGGCACTACCATCGTCATAAGCAATGATATTTCCCTTATCATCGTATTTATAATCGTATTCCTCTGTTCTCTTACCAGTTTCACTTGTAAAGTCATCAACTTCTCTAAATTTCTTTTTAATGAGTTTCTTCAAGTCTTTACTTTCAAACTCTCTAATTGTTGAAATAGTTTTATGAATAGTCAAGCTAGATTTTTCTTCAATAGACTCTTCCTTGTCTTGATGATTTTCTTCCTCAGTTGTATCTTTTTTAAGACTATCGTCTTTTCTATTTTCTAAATTTTTAAATTTAGATTCAGAAATCTCGCCAAGCTTTTGGTATTTAGATGAATCTTGATCAGGATCTACTAGATAATAGGAAATCATCCCCTTTTCATCAGCATGATCAGCAAATTTAATTCTATGAATCTTTGTAAAATTGCTAGAGCCATCTAATGCAATGACTTCAATGATTTTTCCTCTTAAATCTCCTGCACCATTAATTTCATAAATGGTATTTCCATCTTTGTCAAGTTTTCTATTTCTTCCTTGACCCTCACCTGCATAAGTTACTTCAAGATTTTTCTCAACCTCTCCGTCTTCATTAACAAGAGCGGCGCCAGCATACCAAACTTCGTTGGCAATCTCGTCAAATTTTTCAGGATGTTCTTTTTGATCTCTCGCAAATAGGGTTTCATTCTTGTATTGATCTTTTACCTTGTGATAAGTATCCTTTGTAATCAGCTTAATTTTTTCAGGATTTGAAAAATCAACCGAAACAATCTTAGGGGCTGTGTTATCAATTTTTACAGGAATATAGGAAACCTGCCATGGGTAATCTTTAGTTAATCTATATTTAAATTTATAGAAATATTGACCTTCTGCAATTGGTTCAAATTGACCTCTTATCTTAGTAGCAGGATCTTGGTTATCCTTGCTTTCTGGTGCATTTTCTTCTCTACCTCTAGGGTTATAAATGAGTCCATCCCATTTCAAGTCACCCCAAACTTTTAGCTTAGAAGATTTGATTCCCTTTGCATCATTTCTCTTAGAGTTTAAAATTCCTTTAATAAAGTGTTCTCTCGAAATGACTTTTAAGTCGATTTGATTTTCTCCCTCTTTATTTGTATTTACTATTGAAATCAATCCTTCTTCTGCACTTCTTAATACAAGTGGAGAAGGTGTTAATCCTCTCTCAAGTTGAGCATCTTGAGGATTTCCATTTGAATCTAAAGGATAAATTTTAGCAATATTAGAACCACTTGATGATGGTGCGTTGATCCCTTCGTTATTGAAAGCAAATAATTCTGGATTTTGATCTAGAGATGTTGTATTTTTATCTTTTCTATTTTGTATAACTCCTGCTGGATTAAATTTATCTATACCATGCTCTCCACCAATTCCCTTATTTAAAGTTCCTGGAATTTTTGGTTTACCATCATCATCATAACCTTCCATTGTTTTTGATTTTGAACCTTCTTCCCAGGCCCATTTATCAAGGATTGGTTCCTTATTCCAATCCCCAGCAAATCCCATTAAAGGCATCGATAAAGAAGGTTGGAAATTTGTTTTCTTACCATTGGAGTTTAGAGCTTCCATTTCTTCCACTGACTCAAAATGAATAAATGATTCTACAAATTTATTTTTGTTTTTAGCCTCTCCAACGTTTATAACCGCATTTAAATCAAAGCTAGAATTTGGGCCTATAGTGAAAGTGTCATGCTCAAATGTGATATTTGCTCCTTTGATTTTTTCTGGGTGGATTTCTGGAACAATTTGCTTCCCATCTGGAGATTTTTCGTCTTTATATGTTTCATCAAGTTTTAGTCTGTCAGTTAGAGCATCTGTAGTTATAGCAGATGCTGAAACTTTAAAGGTCAAAGGTCTGTTTGATGTATTGTGAAGCTTAATGGTAAAATATTTTTCTTCTCCTTTTATTTCTTTAAGAGAAATAGAACCATAAGAGTTTACCAAGCCTTTAGAATCCGTGTTTTTAAAAGTCGCTACGACTTCATTTCTCAAAGCATTGGCCACATTAATTAGCCCTGCTCCCTGTTGTCTAGGTGATGCAAAGTATTGGCTTTTTTCTTTCCAAGACGTTGCGTCCATCATAGGTCGTGCAGTATTTTGTAGGGCAATTTTTGTAAGACTTGTAAGATCTATTTTGTCATCTCCCTTAAGATTTTTCAACACAGGTCTTTCAAGCATTTCCTTTAATTTTGGTCTAATCAAAACAGTAGAAGCTGCCACGATTGGAGTTGCCATACTAGTCCCTGACATATAACCATAAGTTGATTTCCCATTAATGACATTGAGAGTGGATTTAATATTTTTACCAGGTGCTGAGACATCAGGCTTTAAAAGCAAATCTGTTCTCGGTCCCCAAGATGTGGATCCTGCTGGAACTATGATATCTTCTTTATACAATTCTTTGTCTGTGTCAGGTGCAAACTTAAAGTCAATCTCTTTTTCATCACCTACATTCGGTTTATTAGAATTATAGCTGGCCATATCAATTGGATAGTATTGCTCCAATTTATCTTTAAAATCTTCTTTATTATTCCTTTTAACCTCAGTTTTTTTATCAGGGTTAATCATGTTCCATAGCTTTACACCATCATCTCCTGAAATTGAAAATACTTGACTAGTAGTTCCTTCATCCTCCTCATATCCCATAGCTGGAAGCTCTGTCCAATTATCTCTATTGTAGTAATTTACAGTATTTACAACCATAATGGCGCGTGCGCCCTTATCCGTAGCTCTTTTAAAAGAATTTTTTAAATCCTTTGTATAAATTCGATCCATTACTGCAATTTTGCCTCTAAGATCCAATCCTATCAAATCTTGATCTTGACCCTTGCCTATATATACAAATTTCAATTTATCAGGAGCTTTTGATCCATCTTCATTTGTTGTGATTTTATTCTTATCGAAAAAGGCCCCTATATTTCTGTATTTAAAATTTTCTCCACCTATGTTAACTTTATCAAACTCAACTGTTTGATTTTTAGCAGATGCGACTGCTATCGCATCTTCATGTGCTGCAGTTCGTGTTACATTTCCAGTGTCGGTCATTTTCAGATTATTATTTGCCACTAAATCCCATGAAGAACTTGAAGCAGAAGTCGCATAGTTACCCGTAGCTACAACCATTGGAATTCCTGCTTTTCTTAACGCTCTAATAGCCTCCCAATATTTCTCACCTACAAGACCTGTTCCTGTAAAGCCTGATGATACCGAAACAACATCGACATTGTGTTTGATCGAATCTTCAATAGCATGAAACATTGTTTCATCTCCTGCGAAGCCAGATCCTGCGTCAGAGTACATTTTATAAGAGAAGATCTGTGCATTAGGAGCAATTCCATCGATTCCGTTAAAGTTTTTAATATCTTTTTCAGTATCATTTCCCGCAAGAATCCCTGCAATATGCATCCCATGTGGATCAAAATAATCGCTTCCATCATCAGCTTTTTCTACAGTAATTTTACCACCATTATAATAATTGAAAGCATGAGGAATTTTATCACTCAACCAGAAATTTTTATCAGTACCCTTTAAGTCTTCTTTTTTAAATCTCATTGAGTCTTTGGCATCATCATCGATTCTCATAGCCTTATGCCTATAATCTGTCCCCGTATCGATATTTGAAATAACCATACCTCTGCCATCAAAGTTTTTCCCAAATGGTGCATTGATAGATTTTAGGTAATCGATTGCCTCTTCAACTCCAATTTCTTTTCTAGCATGATTCATCATAGGTTGGACTTTTTGTGACCTTTCAACCGATGACATACCTTCTATTAGTTTAATTTTGTCCAGATTATCTGGAGTTGTTTCTATTGCAACACCATTAAAAACCGTATCATAAGTATATAAAACTTTTGTATCCTTAAGATTGGATAATTCCTTGATTGCTTTTTCTCCAGATTCTTTATCTTTAAATTCAGCAATATAGACAAGTTTATCCTCTTTTTTGGGACTTTCTGGGTCTTTACTTGCAGACGAGTCCGCTTTATCTCCTTGGGATTGATTGGAATTTTCTTCTTTGATTTTTTCTTCTTCATTGCTAGTGTTATTGTCTATCACAGATTCTTTACTAACAACTTCTTTTTTCTCAATAATTGTTGTTTTCTTCTCTTCAGTATCCTTTGAGGTTTCTATAACATTACGAATATCTTCAAGTTTTTCTTTGTTTTCATTTTGTTTACCTACTACTACTGTTTCTTTATCAGGTATTTTTAAAGAATCTTCAGAACTAGGTGTATCTGCTAGGATTACCTCGTTAGGGACATATGCTGCTAAAATAACTGCAGCTGTGGTTAATGACAATACTGTACTTTTTTTCATTTTAATTCCTTACATATTTATTTAACTTCCAATAGATAGTAAACTTTAACTTTGCTAGCCTTTGTTATAAAAAGTTTTACTAAGTATTATCTAGGAAATAGAGTAGTACATTTATATATAATTGTTAGCTCTCTGAAAAATAGTATATCAATTAAAAAAATTTAAGTCAAGAAAAATTAAGGTGTATTAATTTTATTTTTAATATGTGTTAAAAAAGATATAAAAATTTCGTACTTAACTGAGATACATTATAAGCACATTCACACCATCAAAAATAGTAGCAATCAACTTAAAGCACTAGCAACATCACAAAGTCAAACATCATTGATGAAATATCAGCGCTATTAAACAATATAAATAACCGCTAAGAATAAGACTTAACGGTTATCTTCTACATATCTATTTTTTCAAATCCTCAGTCGTTTATCTACCTATAACCTAGGCTTTACGAGTGCCCTGCTCTGCCAACTGATACTCAATGAAAATCAAAAAGCAAACTAGGAAGCTAGCCGCAGTCTGCTCAAAACACTGTTTTGAGGTTGTAGATAAGACTGACGAAGTCAGCTCAAAGCACTGCTTTGAGGTTGTGGATAGAACTGACAAAGTCAGTCACATATATACGGCAAGGCGAAGCTGACGTGGTTTGAAGAGATTTTCGAAGAGTATAAGCTAAATCGCTATTACATTTAAAGTATAGCACTCTGAGAATAGATGTCAAGAAATTTTCATCTCTATTAGAAAAAGCCTGTCCTGAGACAAGGCTTTGAGTTTCTTCATCTTAGGACCCAGCACTTTCATAAGAATCCAAGCCCCTGTCCCAGAGTTTAAGGGAAATACCAAAAAAGACAAGGGAAATCAACATCAAACCTCCGATGTTAAAGATTACATCCTTGTCCTGCAAGAAATAGCTGGCAGGATAGTAAGCCGTAAAAGCAAAAGGTACGATAAAGCTAATCAACCAACGAAGAAATGAATTGTAAATGGAAATGGGATACTTGGCAAAATCATTAAACATATAGAAAATGTAAATCATGGCGCCTGACTGTTTGGTCCAAAAAGCGATACTAGCTGTCGCAATTTTTAAAGAAGTATAAATCAAGGTCGCAAAAGGAATACAAACTAGGAAAAGCAGGAATTTTGGGAGAGTCCAAGCAATGCTAGTTACGGTTGTTCCCAGTAAAATACCACCGACCAAGAGTTCGCCCAAGGCATCAATCTGAAAGGTCTCAACTAAGATGTGAAAGAGGGGATTGATGGGACGAGTCAGATACTTGTCAAACTCCCCTTTTCGCACCAAGCGCTGTCCTAGAGCCCATAGATTGTCAAAAAAGAGATGATCTAATCCCTTTGGAATTAAGGAAAATCCATAGATAAAGGCAATCTCTTGAAAGGTCCAACCTTCTAGCGAAGGGATGTGTTGAAAGAGTACATTAAGAAACAAGAGGTTCAGGCCTTGAGTCAGAAAGACTCCCAAGACACCTACCACAAAATCAACCTTGTATTCCATGATTTGCTTGATGTATTGTCTGATAAAAATCAGATGCATACGTTGATATTTTTTCATCCTAACCTCCCTGAATGGTGATAAATGACTGGACTCGTTTCCAAATCAACTGAGACAAGCCCACCATCACTATAAGCCAGAAGAACTGTAGCAAAATCGCTTGAAGAATTTGACTGGCATCGTATTTCCCAACAATAATCATGACCGGAGTGTAAATTAAGGATGAAAATGGCAAGAAGGACAGAATATCTGAAACGATTTTCGGAAAGAATGCCAAGGGAATTAAACTTCCAGACATAAAGGCCACTATGGAAGTCTTAAGTAGGTTGGAACCCCAAAGATTTTTAAACACAAAGGCAGAAAATCCAAAGCAGATATTAAAGAAAAAGTTAATCAGATAAGCCAGAGTTAAGCTAAAGAGATAAAGGACAGTTAAGCCCAACACTTCTACAATCCCTTGCCCAGATAAGATTTTCATCAAAACAATGACACTTAAAAATGGCAGTCCAACAGAGATAAAAATCAACCACTTGGAGCCAAGTTCGGTGAAAAGGTAAGAGGCCGCAAAATGCACTGGTCTCAGCAAGCGCATGATAATAGAGCCATCCTTGACCTCCTCCCCAATCATAAAGGAGCTATCAGACCTGGTCAAAAGATTGGTCACAAAACTCATGATGATGTAGAGGGTGATATCTGCCATACTAAAGCCCTGAATCAAGGACTCTTGCGAAGAATCAAAGACAGCCTTCCAGAGATAAAAGGCCACAAAAGCACCCATGACATCGCCGATTCGATAGAGAATAAAGTTGACTCGGTAAGTAATCAATTCCTGAATCCCTGCATTGATAAAAGGTTTATACCGTCTCCACAATTTGATCATCTTAGAGCTCCTTTCGATAGAAGCGACGGATAATATCCTCAATATCCGTATCCACCATCTTCAAATCGCGGATTTCAAAATCAGATAGGGTTTGCTTGATAATATCAGCTGACTGGTAGCGAGAACTATCGAATTCAATGTTGAGACTATTCCCTTGTCTATCAATGGCCATATCAGGCAGGCCTTCATAGTGAGAAGCGAGATGACTTTGACCTGGTAGCAGTTCAAAGGAGAGAGTCTTCATCTTACCAAAGGTCTCCTTGAGTTGGCTCACCGTTCCATCAAAAATCTCTTGCCCCTTGTCAATCATAAAAATCCGATCACAAAGTTGCTCAATATCACTCAGATCGTGAGTGGTCAAGAGAATGGTGGTTTCTTCCTCCTGATTAATCTGAGTAATAGCCCGACGAATGTTATCCTTGACCGAAACATCCAAACCAATGGTCGGCTCATCTAAAAAGAGAACCTTGGGATTGTGAAGCAAAGAAGCCGCAATATCCGCCCGCATGCGCTGTCCCAATGAAAGAGTCCGCACGGGATCCTTGATAAAATCCTTCAAATCCAAGACTTCATTCAAAAAGTCCATGCGCTTATGGAAGAGCGAATCTGGCACATCGTAAATCTCTTTTAAGACCGTGTAGGTTTCTTGCAGAGCCAAATCCCACCATAGCTGGGTACGTTGTCCAAAAACAACCCCAATATCCTTGACATAATCTTGGCGATTATCCTGCGGAATCTTGCCGTTAATCCGACAAAAACCAGATGTCGGTTTTAAAATCCCTGTCAGCATTTTAATGGTTGTCGACTTCCCAGCACCATTAGCCCCGATAAATCCTAAAATTTGTCCTTTTGGGACCTCAAAGGTCAAATCTTTGACCGCTTCAAAAGTCTGTTTTTCAGGATGAATAAAGGAGCGTAATGCCCCCTTCAATCCCGGTTCCTTAACAGTCTTCACAAAATTTTTCTGAAGATGTTCCACTTCTATCATTGCCATAAATCTCTCCCTATAGCAAGGAATAGCAACATTGTATTTTTGACTACAAATATTCTAAATCCTTACTTTCTAAACCTTCAACATTTTATTACTACAGAAGGCTTTATACCAACCTATTATAGTCCAATAAAAACTAGAATGCAAGCGTTTGCTTATAGATTATGAAATTAGAGATTTCTCTCTTAAAATGATGCTTTTAATCAAAAATTCTGGTCTAATCGTTTCCTTAAAACACACAAAAAAACTGCCCTTAGGGGCAGGTTACGAATTGTAAAAAGCAAACTATTTTGATCAATATGATTCACTATTTAATCAAAGTACTAATCTTTCATAATTCTTTTCACAATCCCATTTCTATCAATTAGAAAACAATCTGGAAAGGTCATTTGCTCCCATTTTTCATAATCAAAACTGGAATCAAAGTGATGTAGTAGTATTCCTATCAAATTCCCGTGTGAACTAAGTAAAATCGTTTTTTCTGAGTATCTCTCTTCCAATTCCATTAAAAAATTTACTACTCTAGCTAGTGCGTCTTGATTTGATTCCCCTTCTGAAAGAGATTCACTAGGATTTTGCCATAAATATTTAATACTGTCTTCAAACTCAGAATCTTTTATAAAGGTTGAAGATAATTTTCTCTCTCGTAACCGATTATCAAGAACTATTTTATCAAATTGAATTGGCGAGCTATTAATCGTTTCAAATGCTCGTTTATAAGGACTAGAAAAATAATAATCAATATTAAAAGAATTCAAAAACTCTAACTGGTCAAGAGATGAAAATCCTTTTTCTGACAAAGTTCTATTAAAATCATCACTTGAAAATCTTGAATGAGCATGTCTAAGTAAAATATAAGAATTATTCATAAGTCATTACCTTTCAATTATTATCATCAGTCTCAATGGATTTTTAAGCCCTCAATTATTCTCTAAAAATTCTTTAATGCGAGAAACAATAGCATCGCTTTGATAATGATAGAGGTCGTGAGGCGCATCCATATAGACGACTTGAACATTAGACTGGTCGCTTGCAAATCTCTCTGCATAACGTTGCCACTCAAATTGGCTAAAGCTAGTACCATCACCATTAGAAACCATTAGTAAGGCCGGAATTTTCGGATTAATGTTTGAAGGAACTCTCTTGGCATTTTCCTTTACCGTTTGGGATTCATGAAGCATGGCTTGTGACATCAACTGCTTATATGCTAGTAATTTATATTGTTGTCGTTCAGTTTCAGTCAGAGTTGGATTTTTTATATAAAAGGACTCAGGGAAATAGCGTAATAAGCCAATCTTACTGCTCCAATAGGCCACAGTAAGCAAGGCCTGATTGTCCTTTAAATTCTCATAACTAGCTGGCAGTGCCCAATCTAACCCAACCAAGGTTTTCACTTCATCAGGATATTTTTCCTGCCAAGCTAAACTCTCAAGACTAGCCATGGAATGAGACAAAATGATAAAAGGACCTTTGACATTAGCTTGCGAAAGAGCTTGACGCGTCTCAGACAAAACCTCCATCACATCTCTTGAATGATTGCTATCATCACTATAACCATACCCTGCTCTCTCCACGATGACTACCTTATACCGTTTCGATAAGGATTCCGATACTTCTTTAAAGTCCAATATAGGAGAAGCAATACCAGCACCTGAGAGAACTACTATAGTCTCAGGACCATCCCCTTCAACGTAAACATTTATTTGATGACCATCGACGAGAACTTGTTGTCCCATAGGTGTCAGTGAGGCTTGTTCTTTTTCCAAACTAATACGATGAAAGATGAATGTAGCCGCCAGAAACAAAAGAATGAAACTAAGAAAGGCAAGACTACATTGTTTTAGTTTTTTCATAGCATTATTGTACAAAAAATAGAACCTTTTAGCAACTTAATATTGGTTCTTCTACAATATATTCACACTAAAAAACCCACCCAATGGGCAGGTTTTATCTGTATTGTTCAGCTAGATTAAGCTTTACCTTCTGAACCAAATACGTCGATACGTTCTTCAACTGATGCTTGGATAGCTTTTACACCTTCAGCCAAGAATTTACGTGGGTCGAAGAGTTTCTTCTTGTCGTATTCTGCTTCGTTTGCTTCGTAGTCACGAGCAAATTTACGAGTTGCGTTAGCGAATGCGATTTGGCATTCAGTGTTAACGTTAACTTTAGCAACACCAAGTTTGATAGCTGCTTGGATTTGGTCATCAGGAATACCTGATCCACCGTGCAATACGATTGGGAAGCCTGGAAGAGCTTCTGTCAATTTTTGCAAGTGGTCAAGGTCAAGACCTTCCCAGTTTGCAGGGTAAGGACCGTGGATGTTACCAATACCAGCTGCCAAGAAGTCAATACCAGTTGCAACCATTGCTTTAGCATCTTCGATTGGAGCCAATTCACCTTTACCGATGATTCCGTCTTCTTCACCACCGATAGTACCAACTTCAGCTTCTACTGAGATACCTTTAGCGTGTGCTTTTTCAACAACGTCTTTAGCCAATTTAAGGTTTTCTTCAACTGGAAGGTGTGAACCGTCAAACATGATTGAAGTGTAACCAACTTCGATACATTCAAGTGCATCTTCGTAGTGACCGTGGTCAAGGTGGATAGCTACTGGTACAGTGATACCCATTGATTCAACAAGGTTAGCGATCAAGTTGCGAGCAACTTTGTAACCACCCATGTATTTAGCAGCACCCATTGAAGTTTGGATCAAAACTGGAGCTTTTTTAGCTTCTGCTGCGCGCAAGATAGCTTGAGTCCACTCAAGGTTGTTTGTGTTAAATCCACCAACTGCATAACCGTTGTCACGAGCTGCTTGGACAAATTTTTCTGCTGAAACGATTGCCATTTTATCAGGCCTCCTGTATATTTTTATGGGTCACCCCATTTACATTGTTCATTTTATCACTTTTTGACAAAAAAATCTAGTTTTTCCCGCAGTTTCGATTGAATTTCTTCTAGCTTCATCTATGTAAACCCTTTCTCTGACTAGTCTTGGGCAATTTTTGGAAAAGCTATGAAGAAGGTTAAGCGGTTCTCTTGCATTTCGAACCGGTAAGGTAATTTTTCATGTTCTAATAAACTTTTAACAACAAAGAGCCCCATCCCCGACCCCTTAGCCTTGCGACTAGCATTGTCAGAAAAAGACTGAGCCAGTTTTTCTTGTTCTTCAGGACTACAGCTATTCTCGATAAAAAGTTCCCCTTCTCTTTCGCCAATGCGAACCAAGCCACCTGGAACAGAATGCTTGATAGCATTGCTGATGAGATTAGATAGGATTAACTTCATCACAGATGGATTTAGATAAGCCTGCTGGTGGTTCAAACTATTGTCAATCTGAAGTTCTCTCTCCTTGGCTAGCAAGACATAATCTTTGACTAGAGTCTGCGTCATCTGGAGGAGATCTATTGTTTTCCTATCATCTCGTAATTCCTGCACAGAAGAGAGGGAAAGTATCTGCAGAACATGGTGATTGAGCTCATCCACAATCCCTAAGGCCACTCCCAGATAGCGGTCTCTATCCTTATAACGACCGACATTTTCTTTCATGTTTTCGATCAGAA
This sequence comes from Streptococcus mitis, assembly GCA_032511625.1. Classification (GTDB taxonomy): domain Bacteria; phylum Bacillota; class Bacilli; order Lactobacillales; family Streptococcaceae; genus Streptococcus; species Streptococcus mitis_DL. Next base: position 95,175 of record JAWFOO010000002.1, read on the forward strand.
TTTTCAAACTGGCCAGAGGTGTTTTCAATTCATGAGAAGCCCCTCGCAAAAATTCGACCTTCATCTTTTCCAGCTGGAGAATGGCTTCATTCTTGTCATGCAAGTCCGCAATGACAGTTAAAAGGTGCTGGTAAAGGCTATTGATTTGTTCCTTGAGATCCCCAATCTCATCCTTAGAATCCACGCGCAATCGCACTTGGGCATCCAAATCCATCATCCGACGGGTCACCCGCTTGATTTCCAAAATCGGGGCAACAATGGTCCGAGCATAGATGTAGGCTACCAAGAGGGAAATCAGAAAGGAGGCCAACAAGGTATAGGGCAGAAATTGAAGACTAATCTGCTCTGCTTCCTTTTGCAAATCCATGGAGGCCAGAAACTGGAGAGTCATGCTTCCACCGTCTTGTGTTTTCACCTCGCGCTCCTCAATAAAGAGGGAGGTGGTTTGGCGGTCTGTATCCAAAGGAAGACTGTCCTTAACCTCCAACTTGTCCTCGGTCATCTCTCCCTTGACCGCCCCTTTGATCTCACTAGTCTGGGAATACAAGTCTAAGACTTGCTCGATACTTTGCCTATCCTTTCCTTCTAGGGACTGGGCAATGGCTGTCGCTTTCTGACCAATGGTTTCCTGACGGTGGCTCAGATAAGTCGAGGGAAAGAGAAAATAAATGGCCAAATGAAGACAAATAACCAGAACACTAAAAATCGAGAAGGTGTAGATAAATATCTTTGTAAATAAACCTGTTCGTTTCATTTTCGCTCCAATTTATAACCAACATTGCGCACAGTGAGGATGCAATCCAAGTCTAGCTTTTTCCGTAGTTCCTTGATATAAACATCAATGACACGGTCAAAGGGAACCTCATCTGTCGCTTTCCATACGGCATCGATTATCTGAGATCGAGTCAAGGCTCGTCCTTCGTTTTTCACCAGATAGTCCAAAATTTCCAACTCTTTAGCATTAACAGCCACTTCCTCTCCTGCTAGGCTTGCACTATAGCTCTCAAAGTCCACCTTGGTATCCTTATAAGAGAAGACTCGTCCCGTATCATAATAGCGCTTGAAAATCGCGTCTACCCTCACTTTTAAGAGAGACAGAGAAAAAGGTTTTTCCAGGTAGCCATCTGCGAGCGAAGCAAAGGCACTCATCTTGTATTCCTCATCCTGAAAAGCTGTCAACATCAAGACAGGAACCTGACTAGTTTTACGAATCTCAGCTAGGACTTCTAGGCCATTGAGCTTGGGCATTTGGATATCCAGTAAAACCAAGGCTACTTCATAGCTAGAAAATTGCTCCAAGGCTTCCTGACCGTCCGCCGCTTCAATAGTTTCATAGCCACAATCCGTTAAATAGTCACTGATCCCTTCACGGATCATCTCTTCATCTTCTACAATTAAAATTTTCATACTTTAACTGCTCTCTATTTTTTATTTTTCTTAGAATAAATACCTACTCTATTTTTATTATAGCCTCTTACTAACCTTTTGTCTTTAAGAAACTTTCTACTAGATAAAACAAAGAGAGCCTATCGCTCTCTCTGCTCACATTTGGCTCTCTATGGAATGAAAATTATTTAGCTGCTTTTGAAAATGTTACAACGTAGTTATAATCTTTCCCATTAGCTTGATATACATAGTCTTCTTTAAAAGTATAGCCGCGTTTGCTCAACTCTTCTTTCTTAGCATCAACTTGGCTCTTAACCGCTTCTTTCACCTGTTCATTTGTTGAACCTTCCGTGACTTCAAGAGGAGTTCCATTGATATCTCCTAGGAAACCTGCAATATCTTTCATTTGATCAAAGTTATAAAAAACATTGACTTTGACCTTTTGAGGAGCTGGCTTTTCTAGACTTCTACGATTTCTGCTAGCGCGTGGTTGAACTGCTGGAGCCATTCTGAAACCTGAAGTTCCTGTAGCCTCCTTAGTGAATGTAACGACATAGTTATAATTTTTCACAGTAGTATCTTGTTCAAAAATAATGTCATTTTTCACATGATACCCTCTAGCAGCTAGGTCTTTTATCTTGGCTTGAATTTTTTCTTTTACTAATTCTTTTGCCTGTGCTTCATTCGTTCCAGCAGGAATTGTGACAGTATTATCTTCTCCCGGGTCAGATAGGAAGCCATGAATATCTGGCATTCCTGCGAAGTTATAGCTAATATTGACAGTTCCATCTGGTTCTGATGTTGAACGTGCCACTCTTCTTGCTCTTGCTTGAACTGATGGGGCATTTCTAAAACTTGAAGTCCCTTCTGAAGTTGAAGAAGGTTGTGCTGGAGTTGTTGCTGTAGCTTCACCTGATCCATGACCTATTGCTGTACTTCCATCATTAATAGTAGTACCCTCATTACGACCATTTGTTAAATTATCTTTATTATAATTTGGTGCTGGTAATTCTTCACCTGGAACATTAATCTCATCAATCTTAGTTTGATATTCATCCGTAGCGTCTACTGCTGCATCGTGATCTTTAGCATTATTTATCGCTTCTAATCCTGCTTCTTTTAAATCTTTTAATTGAGCTTCTAACTTAGCTTTTTCTGCTTCATCTTTAACTTTTTCAATTTCACTAAGTTTTGAAGCCGCAATTTTTTCAATAACATCTTTTCCATCTTTTTTTGCTCCCTCAAGTTTTTCATCTTTAGGTGCTACTTCTTCAGACGGAGTTTCTTCTTTGGGTGTTGCAACTGGCTCTTCCGCTTTCGGTGATGGAGCTGATGGTTCCTCAGCTTTCGGTGTTGGAGCCACTGGCTCGTCCGCTTTTGGTGCTGGTGTCGTTGGTTCTTCTGCTTTCGGTGCTGGGGCTGCTGGTTCTTCCGCTTTCGGTGCTGGTGTTGCAGGTTCTTCCACTTTCGGTGCTGGTGTCGTTGGTTCCTCGGCTTTCGGTGCTGGCGCCGTTGGTTCTTCCACTTTTGGCGTTGTAGCCGCTGGTTCCTCCGCTTTTGGTGCTGGCGCTGCTGGTTCTTCCGCTTTCGGTGCTGGTGCCGCTGGCTCTTCTACTTTTGGCGCTAGAGCTGCTGGTTCCTCGGCTTTTAGTGCTGGCGCTGCTGGTTCTTCCGCTTTCGGTGCCGGTGTCGTTGGCTCCTCTACTTTTGGCACTGGAGTCGTTGGTTCTTCTGCTTTCGGTTCTGGAGTTGCTGGCGCTTCCGCTTTTGGTGCCGAAGTCGATGGTTCGTCTGCTTTTGGCGCTGGTGTTGCAGGTTCTTCCACTTTCGGTGCTGATGCCGCTGTCTCATCTGCTTTTGGCGCTGGAGACACTGGTTCGTCTGCTTTTGGCGTTGTTGCCACTGGCTCATCTGCTTTTGGTGCGGGTGTCGATGGTTCTTCTACTTTTGGTGCAGGTGTCGTTGGCTCATCTGCTTTTGGTGCTGATGGCACTGGCTCATCTGCTTTTGGTGCGGGTGTCGATGGTGCCTCTGCTTTCGGTACTGGAGTCGATGGTTCGTCTGCTTTTGGCATTGGAGTCGATGGCGCTTCTACTTTCGGTGCCGGAGTTGCTGGTACCTCTGCTTTTGGCGCTGGCGCTTCAGAACTTGGATTTGAAGCTACAGGTTGATTTGTAGTCCCTATATTTGAAGGGGCCTTGTCTGCTGCTGGACTTGATTCAGTTGAGTTTCCTGACCCATTTGTAGTATATGCAGATGGAGCATTTAAAGTTTCTGACCTTGTTTCTGCTTTTGACGCTACTGGAGCTTCTGTTTCTTCCTTAACTTCTGGGCTTGTCTCTGCCGGTGCTTCTGAGGCAAGTTCTTCACCCGATTCTTCCGCTCTTTCCACTACTGGAGCTGATACAGGCTGATAGACTGTGCTATAGTTCACAGCCATTTTTTCAACTTTCTCAGTGACATCTGTTAATTCAAAAGTAACAGCTTTTGTCTCTTGATCTTTCTTGAGCAAGACTTCGTAAGTGCGAACTTCGCCACTTGCACCACTTTCCTTGATGACAATCTTGTGTTTTGTAACTGTATCTGAAATCGTTTCAGCTTCAGTAAAGTACAATTCATTGTGCGGTAAGAATAAATTCTTGCCTGAAGTTTGATTCATTTCTTGGAGTACATCTACAGGGATATTACTTGCTTCGCTGATAACACTTAATGTGTCCCCCCACTTAATAACATACTTAAATAAATCACCTTCTTTTTGAATATCAGCCTTTACTTCTGCAACTGTTCTGGCTACCCAGATACCATCTTGTTCACTGGCTGACACAGTTGGAGCTAAAAAGGCCAGCCCCAATAAAATCACACCTGTCGCAACAATTGCACCAGTTCTTAATTTTCTAAAGCCACGTAGGGATAATGTTCCTCTAACATTTGTTTGTCTCATAATGTTTATTTTTCCTCACTAATCTATATTTTCCAAAGTAGACCCTTCCTAGGTCTACTAGTCTATGTTTACAATATGGATAGGCTTCTACAGATTTATCTATCTATTTTCAAGATAAGGTTTCTATATATTTTTATGCACAATCCCATATATAAGTTGTGAAATCCCTTTCTAATAAATTCAATAGCTTTAGTATATCATATTCAAGTACTAAAGTACAAAGAAAGCAACTGAAAGCAATGATTTTCACCACTGCTTTCGGCTCTATTTTGAATTGTTAAATAGCCATTCTCTATCCACCATTCTTGAATAGAAAAATAAGATGTAGTCACTATTTTAGACTAATTTTTTCAAACTTATTCACTATCCAGCAAGAGCTCTTTTGGTTGTTTTCTTAGGAGATTGCTTGAAGCCAGCGCCATAACGAGAACGACTAGAACTAAAGCAAGAACAAAAACGATGATAAAGTCCGATGTCTGAATGGAAATATCTAGGCTCGACAAGGTCTTGCTAAAGCCATCTACTTCTGCACCACCACCAAGATTAGAGGCTTGAGCAGCCTTGCTGGCTTGCTTGGCAACACCTGAAGTCACATTGGCAAGAACAGTGTTTCCGATTGCACGAGCTGTGTAGCTGGCTAGGAAGTAGGCAGAAACAAGAGCAGGAATGGCAATCAAGATAGATTCAGTGATGAATTGCCCCAAGATACTTGCCTGCTTAAGACCGATAGAGAGGAGGATGCCCACTTCCTTGCGACGGGCATTGATCCAAAGACTAAGCAAGAGGGCAAGGAGAAGAACTGAGAAACTCAAGCTGCCCCAGAAGAGGAGGTTGGCCATCTTGTACATACCAGAAATGGATTGCTCAAGAGCTGGGTAGTTAGAGGAGCTCTTAACGAGTGTATAGCTCTTCCAGTTGATACCACTGATGCCATTCAACTCTTTCATAACATCATCCAAGTTTTTATCCGCTGTTACAAAGAAGGTTGCGTCCCCATAAATAGCTGTGTCTTCTGTGTATCCATAAAGTTTAGCAGCCGTATGGATGTCTGTGATGGCTGTGTTTTCATAGAGTTCTTGTGAGTAGGTTACTGCCGACTTATTGTGACCATCAAAGAGTCCCTTGATTGTCACTTCAACTGTTTCCTTGGCACCTTTTTCATTGTCTGCATCGTAGATATTGGAGTCTAGTTTGACCTTATCCCCGACTTTCCAGCCGTGTTTGGCTGCCAAGTCCTTATGCATGAGAATCTTGTCTTTGTCGTCGTTGGTTAGGTGTTCACCTTCGACCAGCTTATAAGAGCCAGAGACAAACTTGTCTTCTTTAGAGGAGTCATTGACACCAGTGATCATCAAGCTGCTTCCAAAATGTTTAGCACGATCAGGTGTTAGATTTTTCTTGGTATCTGGCGTTTCGATGAGTTCATATCCAGTCAAATCTCCGATAGCGTTGATGCGTTTCACATAAGACTCGATGGCCTTGTTTTCGGTGATTTTTTTGATATCTTCCCCCTTAATATTCCCAGCACCACGAGGTGTTCCTTGATTGACGCGACGATTGATTTGCATGGAGAAGCTATTGGTGATATTTTTAAAGGTCTCCTGAGAAGCCTTGGCAGTAGCTCCCTTGATCGACAAGCCGACCAAACTTAAGCTCGCCATGAGGAGAATAATCAGGAAGATGACAATCGATTTGAAAAACTTCCTTGTAACATAGGCAAATGCATTGTGTAACATAGGTTCCCTTTCTAGATTTTGTTCTTTCTTATAGTTCTAACAGAAAAGCTCAAATTATTTACTAGTATTGCGAGTTTCAGTCAGTTTCTTATCCTTCAACTCAAGTGTAATATCTGACGCTTGTGCCACTTCTTTGCTGTGGGTAACGACGATGACACATTTACCTGTTTTCTGGGAAAGTGATTTGAGCAGTTCGACAATATCTCCGGCAGTTTTAGGATCCAGGTTTCCTGTTGGCTCATCAGCTAGAATAACTGGAGCTTCTGATACCAGACTACGAGCGATGGCAACACGTTGCTGTTGACCACCTGATAACTGGAGAACATTCCGCTTGATCTGACTTTCATCCAAACCAAGTTCAAGAAGTGTCTCCTTGCTTGCCTTTTTGTTGACCAAGCGGATATTTTCCAGTGGAGAAAGATAATCTATCAAGTTATAATTTTGAAAGACCAAGGAAATATGGTGCATGCGATGATAAGAATATCCCTTCTTACGAATATCCTCTCCTTGAAAAAGGATAGAACCTTCAACAGGACTATCTAGACCAGCCAGGAGGGACAAGAGAGTGGATTTTCCTGCTCCTGACTCACCAATGATACTGTAAAATTTCCCGGGTTCAAAATTATAATTGATCTGATATAGGACTGCTTCAGCAGTGTTCTTATAACGGTAGGTAACATCTTGTAATTGTAATAAAGTCATGATTTCTCCTTCTTAACTAATAGATGATAAAATTTCTTTAGGCGATTTTCTAAATAAGAATAGGAAACAAAGGGCTACAGACAAGCAACTAAGCAGAACTAGAAAAACATAAGATTCTGCAAAAGATAATAAACTACTTGATAGACTGCTTGCTTTAGCTAGCGTGTCTTGTAGAGCTGCCTGATCTCCACTTGCTAGGACAGTTTGGAGCAGATAGGATGTAATGGCATTTCCAGCGATAAAGGATGGAAGCAAAGCTCCGAGAGATACCAAAACTACCTCTAAACAGAATTGTAGGAAAATCGAACTCTTGCCTTTTCCAAGTGCCAGAAGAATTCCCACTTCGTAGACCCTTTCTCTCAACCAGAGAGACAAAACTAGAATTAAGGCCCCTGCTCCAGCTATCAACATCCCATAAAGGAAGATGGTTAGGAAGGTTTGGAAGGTAGCAACTGAGTCTTTGATTTGTTCAAAAGCCTTGCTTTCCTTTTCGACTTGATAGCCTTGGTTTTCCAAAGACAAGTTTTCTACCTGCTTCATGAGTCCGTCCATTTCCTTAGGATTTTCTACATAAAAGCGCGCTGCACTGACTAGAGATTCACCATTTCCCAAAAGGCTTTGGCTACTTTCATAGTCTGTAAAGACTTGGTTTTCACTGAAGTCAGAAGACAAGCCCGTAAATTTCTCTTGTTTTTTACCAGAGAAGATTCCGACGATTTCAAACTCGACAGTTTGTCCTTTCCCAGCTTCTGACTGTCCAGCATCCAAGCGAAGCTTGTCATGAAGCGAAAGACCGTTCTTCTTAGCCAACTCTTCGTGGATGATGATTTTCTTTGAATCCCCTTTTTGAAGGTGTCGACCTTCTTTTAGATTGAAAGCTGAACTGGTAAAGGTGACATCCTTGGATGAATCCTCAAGAGCCGTTAAGCTAACCAAGTTCTTGTCCGCAGCTGACAAATCATCACGCTCCACGCTCTGCTCGCCACTCACTGCTTCCTTGTCTTTTAATTTTGCAATCATCTCGAGTTCAGGAGAAACATTTTCCAGTCCCTTAATCTTGCTTACAGATACTAGATCCGACAGCTTGAAAGTCTGACCATTTTCTATCTTCTTAATAGAAAAAGATGTGTTGAGTGATTTGTAAAGATTGGTTTCAACTGTTTTGTTGGACTTCATCAAAGTCAAACAGGCTGAAATTCCAGCCAATAGGACCAATAAAATCAGAAATAAAATAAAACTTCTCAGTCGTTTTCTGCTGACATAAGCCCAAGCTCTTTGGATTGGATTCATTTGTCACCTCCATAATTGTAAGACTATTATAAAATCCAAATATGAAATGTTTATGAAATACAAAAAAAGAGCAAAAATTTTTTTGCTCTACTTTAATTAGATGAAAAAAGAGCTAACCTAAGCTAACTCTTATCCTATGCGGAGAGAGGGACTTGAACCCTCACGACCTAAAGCGGTCACAGGATCCTTAGTCCTGCGCGTCTGCCAATTCCGCCATCCCCGCGTCGATTACTTTACTAGTATATCAACTTTTAGGATGCTTGTCAACACTTTTTTCAATTTTTTTCATTTCATCTACTAAATTACTCTGAAATTTCATTTAGATTTTCATCTACTAACTTAGCTCCAAGTGTATTTTTGAAATGTTCAAGGGCAAATTGGTGATTTTCAGGCCAGATGGAAGCAACAGCTGGTTTAACAATCTCGATATCATATCCTAGATTATAGGCATCTATAGCTGTATGCAGGACACAGATATCCGTCAAGACACCAGTTAAGATAACTGTAGAAACTCGACGCTCTCTCAAACGGATATCCAGGTCAGTCCCTGAAAAAGCTGAGTAATGGCGTTTATCCATCCAAAAGACACGACTATCTGAACCATGTTCTTGATAAAAGGTCCCCAAATCTCCGTATAAATTCCGTCCACTAGTCCCAATCAAATTATGAGGAGGAAATAGCTTGCTTTCTGGATGGAAACAATCGTTTTCTTCGTGAGCATCGATGGTAAAGAAGATATAATCTCCGCGTTCAAAAGCTAATCGAGTCACCTTGCTAATAGCTTCCGAAATAGCCCGAGCTGGAGCACCTGCTGTCAATTTTCCACTATCTGCAACAAAATCTTCTGTATAGTCAATCGAAATTAAAGCCTTAGTCATTAGTAATCTCTTTTCTTCACTTCTTCAAAAATATCTGAAATCAAGACCTTAAGATAGGTTCCCTTCATTCCAAGTGAGCGACTTTCAATAATTCCTGCAGATTCAAGTTTACGAAGGGCATTGACAATCACAGAACGGGTGATTCCGATGCGGTCTGCAATTACAGACGCAGTCAACTGCCCTTCATTTCCATTTAATTCCCCTAAAATTGCTGAAACAGCACGGAGTTCGGAATAAGAAAGGGTATTAACCGCCATGGTAACAGCAGTACGGCGGCGAATATTTTTCTCATCTTCTTCACGTTGGAAATTAAGGAGTTGAATCCCAACAACGGTACTCGCAATCTCAACAAGAATCAAGTCCTCGTCTTCGAATTTTTTATCATTGCGCCAAATAATCAAAGAACCAAGGCGAATCCCTGATACATGGATTGGTGCAATGGTCGTCAAACCATCTGGAAAGTCGGCACGACTCTCTACAGGGAAAATACTTAAATCATGATCAACTGTCAGATTGGCTTCTGTATCGTAAATCATGTTCGCACCTTGAATGTAGTCATCCGGGAAAATTTTAGTTTGGAAGAATTGCTCTACACGATCTGTATTGGTTTTGTAACGCATAAAATAGCCAAGGAGACGTCCCTTGCTATTAACGATACAGGCGTTACAGTCAATAATATCTGCCAATTGACGGGTAATCGCATTGTAGGGGAGTTCTTCCTGCAACTGCTCCTCTGAGCGCTTCAGGATAGAAGTAATTTTTCTAGTTTTTTCTAATAAATGTGCCATTTTTCACCTCGAATTTAATCGCTATCATTATAACATAAACAGCTTGAATTTTCAATTATTATCTGAAAATTCCTTATTTAATTGCAATTTGAAAAAACAAGAATATTTTTAATTAAATTGCTTCTTTTCTATTGACAAGCCCTCTATTTTTGTGTATTATAATATTACAAGAAGATAATATATCTATTTTATTTATCTTTCTTTTCCATTCGGTCTCCTTATATAAAAAAGCGATTCATTTTGAACCGCTTTTTCTTATTTATCGCCCTTGTTACGAATAACAAAGCCTGTTTGCTTTTCGCTTGAAGTATTGCGTGGTTTTTTATTATCCTTACGATAACGTTTTTCCTTATCAAAACGATCATTGCCACGACTTCCTTTTTTGAAATCATCACGACGACCACCACGACGGTTGTCTCCACGGCGATTATCACGACGGTCATCTCCACGACGACCTCCCTTACCTTTACCACCGAAGCCATTACCTGATGGTTTAAACGGTAGTGGTTTTTCACGTGCAATCTCCACTTCTGGAAGGCTATCTGGATCTTGAACAGTCAGACTCAAGATATACATTGCCAATTCTTCTGGAGTAAATTCGGCAGCTAGCTTACGAGCATCCTTACCAAATTTCTCAAAGTTGGCACGGATAGTCTCATCTGCAAAATCACGTTCGATTTTCTTGAGAGCTACGTGTTTTTTTGCTTGAAATGCTTCTTCTGCACTTGCAGGTTTGAGACCTTTCATGCGTTTTTTAGTCAAGTTTTCAATGATTTGGAGGTAACCCATTTCATTTGGTGAAACGAAGGTAATAGACTGACCTGACTTACCAGCACGACCTGTACGACCGATACGGTGAACATAGCTTTCAGGATCTTGTGGAATATCGTAGTTATAGACATGGGTCACACCTGAAATATCCAAGCCACGCGCTGCAACGTCTGTCGCAACCAAAACATCAAGATTGCCATTTTTAAAGTCACGAAGGACACGAAGACGTTTGTTTTGGTCTAGGTCGCCATGAATTCCTTCTGCACGGAAGCCACGGATTTTCAAACCACGAGTCAATTCATCTACACGGCGTTTGGTACGACCAAATACGATAGCAAGTTCTGGTTGTTCCACATCCATGAGACGAGTCATGGTATCAAATTTTTCTTGTTCTTTAACACGGATATAGTATTGGTCAACCAATTCTGTTGTTAATTCCTTAGCAGCAATCTTCACATGCTCAGGTTCTTTCATAAACTGAACACCGATACGTTTGATGGCATCTGGCATAGTTGCTGAGAAAAGCAAAGTTTGACGGTTTTTAGGGACACGAGAAATGATAGCTTCGATATCTTCAAGGAAGCCCATGTTGAGCATTTCATCTGCTTCGTCAAGGATGAGGGTTTCAATATCTTGTAATTTCAAGGCCTTGCGTTTAATCAAGTCCAAGAGGCGACCAGGTGTTCCCACCACGATATGGGCACCAGATTTAAGAGCCTTAATTTGTTTTTCAATGCTTGATCCGCCATATACTGAACGGACTTTAACTCCCTTACTACGACCAAAGCGGAACAATTCCTCCTGACTTTGGACAGCAAGTTCACGTGTTGGAGCGATAACCAAAGCTTGGATGGTCGCTTCTTCTGTACGGATTTTTTCAAGGGTAGGCAAGCCAAAGGCTGCAGTTTTTCCTGTACCAGTCTGAGCTTGACCGATAACGTCCTTGCCTTCAAGGGCCAAGGGAATGGTTTGTTCTTGGATCGGACTGGCTTCTACAAAACCAGCTTTTTCAATCTCTGCTAGCAAATCAGCAGACAAGTTTAATTCATTAAATTTCACGTTCTTCTTCTTTCTAAAGGTGGTGCGAAGCCACCCTATAGGGCTTAGTTTATACTTTTCTTTTTATGACGTATTTTCATATACTGGATACAAAATCGTGTTGCTTCTTTTCCACAAAAGAAAAGTACTGTTTTCTTTGCAACCTATCTAGTATAACACAAGAGAGAAGCAAAAGATAGCCTAATCCATCGATAAAGTCATGTAAACGATTTTTCTGAGAAAATGAGGATGAAATTTCCACTATTTCATAAACTTTTTTAAAGCGTAGCAGAATTGTGCAAAAGTTTTTTTCTTGTGCTAGAATGAAATGCGAATAGGAGGAAGATAAATGTTAACTTATGATTTAATCGTTATCGGATTTGGTAAAGCTGGTAAAACACTAGCTGGTAAATTGGCTTCAGCTGGCAAAAAAGTTGCCCTCATTGAACGTAGCAAAGCTATGTACGGTGGAACTTGTATCAACATTGGTTGCATCCCAACTAAAACTTTGCTAGTTGCTGCTGAGAAAGACTTGTCTTTTGAAGAAGTCATTGCTACTAAAAACACTATCACTGGTCGCCTCAACGGTAAAAACTATGCGACTGTTGCTGGTACAGGCGTCGATATCTTTGATGCGGAAGCTCACTTCCTTTCAAATAAAGTCATCGAAATCCAAGCTGGTGATGAAAAGAAAGAACTGACTGCTGAAACAATCGTCATCAACACTGGTGCTGTTTCAAACGTCTTGCCAATCCCTGGACTTGCTACAAGCAAAAACGTCTTTGACTCAACAGGTATCCAAAACTTGGACAAATTGCCTCAAAACCTTGGAGTCCTTGGTGGTGGAAATATCGGTCTTGAATTTGCCGGCCTTTACAACAAACTTGGAAGCAAGGTTACAGTCCTAGATGCCTTGGATACTTTCCTACCTCGTGCAGAACCTTCCATTGCAGCGCTTGCTAAACAATACATGGAAGAAGACGGTATTGAATTGCTTCAAAATATCCGTACTACTGAAATTAAAAATGACGGTGACCAAGTGCTTGTCGTAACTGAAAATGAAACTTACCGTTTCGATGCCCTTCTTTACGCAACTGGACGCAAACCAAATGTAGAACCACTTCAACTTGAAAATACAGATATTGAACTAACTGAACGTGGTGCTATTAAAGTAGACAAACATTGTCAAACAAACGTTCCTGGTGTCTTTGCAGTTGGAGATGTCAACGGTGGCCTTCAATTTACTTACATCTCACTTGATGATTTCCGTGTTGTTTACAGCTACCTTGCTGGAGATGGCAGCTACACACTTGAAGACCGTCTCAATGTACCAAACACCATGTTTATCACACCTGCTCTTTCACAAGTTGGTTTGACGGAAAGCCAAGCAGCTGATTTGAAACTTCCATACGCTGTTAAGGAAATTCCTGTTGCAGCAATGCCTCGTGGTCACGTAAATGGAGACCTTCGTGGAGCTTTCAAAGCTGTGGTTAATACTGAAACAAAAGAAATTCTTGGAGCAAGCATCTTCTCAGAAGGATCTCAAGAAATCATCAACATCATCACTGTTGCTATGGACAACAAGATTCCTTACACTTACTTCACAAAACAAATCTTCACTCACCCAACCTTGGCTGAGAACTTGAATGACTTGTTTGCGATTTAAGTTGAGATTTAATCGTATCTAACAGCCCTCTGAGGGCTGTTTTCATTTCTGCGAAATCTCATACTCTTCGAAAATCAAATTCAAACTACGTCAGCTTCACCTTGCCGTAGGTATGGTTACTGACTTCGTCAGTTCTATCTGCAACCTCAAAACAGTATTTTGAGCAACCTGCGGCTAGCTTCCTAGTTTGCTCTTTGATTTTCATTGAGTATCAAATCTGTCTTTTCCCTCTTTTATGATATAATAGAAACATGAAATTAAAAACTACTTTGGGCCTCCTAGCTGGGCGTTCTTCCCACTTCGTTTTAAGCCGTCTTGGCCGAGGGAGTACGCTTCCAGGAAAACTTGCCCTTCAATTTGATAAAGATATTTTACAAAACCTAGCTAAGAACTACGAGATTGTCGTGATCACTGGAACCAACGGAAAAACCTTGACAACCGCCCTCACTGTCGGTATTTTAAAAGAGGTTTATGGTCAAGTTCTGACCAACCCAAGCGGTGCCAACATGATTACAGGGATTGCGACAACCTTCTTAACAGCCAAATCTTCTAAAACTGGGAAAAATATTGCCGTTCTAGAAATCGATGAAGCCAGTCTATCTCGTATCTGTGACTATATCCAGCCAAGCCTTTTTGTCATCACGAATATATTCCGTGACCAGATGGACCGCTATGGTGAGATTTACACAACTTACAAAATGATTTTGGATGCTATTCGTAAGGTACCTACGGCTACTGTTCTCCTTAATGGAGACAGTCCACTTTTCTACAAGCCAGCTATTCCAAATCCTGTAGAGTATTTTGGTTTTGACTTGGAGAAAGGTCCAGCCCAGCTGGCTCACTATAATACCGAAGGAATCCTCTGCCCTGACTGCCAAGGAATCCTCAAATATGAGCATAATACCTATGCAAACTTGGGTGCCTATATCTGTGAAAGTTGCGGATGTAAACGTCCTGATCTCGACTATCGCTTGACAGAACTAGTTGAGTTGACCAACAATCGCTCTCGCTTTGTCATAGACGGCCAAGAATACGGTATTCAAATCGGTGGGCTCTATAATATCTACAACGCCCTAGCTGCGGTTGCCATCGCCCGTTTCCTTGGTACAGATTCACAACTCATCAAGCAAGGATTTGATAAGAGCCGTGCTGTCTTTGGACGCCAAGAAACCTTCCATATTGGTAATAAGGAATGTACCCTTGTCTTGATTAAAAATCCAGTCGGTGCGACCCAAGCTATCGAAATGATTAAACTAGCACCTTATCCATTTAGCCTATCTGTCCTCCTTAACGCTAACTATGCAGATGGCATTGACACCAGCTGGATCTGGGATGCTGATTTTGAACAAATCACTGACATGGACATCCCTGAAATCAACGCTGGCGGTGTTCGTCATTCTGAAATCGCTCGTCGTCTACGAGTAACAGGCTATCCAGCTGAAAAAATCACTGAAACAAGTAGTCTGGAGCAAATTCTTAAGACAATTGAGAACCAAGACTGCAAGCATGCTTATATTCTGGCTACCTATACTGCTATGCTGGAATTCCGCGAACTGTTGGCTAGTCGTCAGATTGTTAGAAAGGAGATGAACTAATGGTTTATACTTCACTTTCCTCAAAAGCTGGCAATTACCCCTATCAGCTCAACATTGCCCACCTCTACGGAAATCTCATGAATACCTATGGGGACAATGGAAACATCCTCATGCTCAAGTATGTGGCTGAAAAACTGGGAGCCCATGTGACCGTTGACATCGTTTCTCTCCATGATGACTTTGACGAAAATCACTACGACATCGCCTTTTTCGGTGGCGGTCAAGACTTTGAACAAAGTATTATTGCAGACGACCTACCTGCTAAAAAAGAGAGCATTGACAACTACATCCAAAACGACGGTGTGGTTCTGGCTATCTGCGGTGGTTTCCAACTATTGGGGCAATATTATGTTGAAGCTTCAGGGAGACGCATCGAAGGACTAGGGGTCATGGGCCACTACACCCTCAACCAGACCAATAACCGTTTTATCGGTGACATCAAGATTCACAATGAAGATTTCGATGAAACCTACTATGGTTTTGAAAATCATCAGGGCCGTACCTTCCTCTCAGATGACCAAAAACCGCTGGGACAGGTTGTCTATGGCAATGGAAACAACGAAGAAAAGGTCGGCGAAGGGGTTCATTATAAGAATGTCTTTGGTTCTTACTTCCATGGGCCTATCCTCTCTCGCAATGCCAATCTAGCTTATCGCCTAGTCACTACAGCCCTCAAGAAGAAATATGGTCAGGACATCCAACTCCCTGCTTATGAGGACATTCTCAGTCAAGAAATCGCTGAAGAATACAGTGATGTCAAAAGCAAGGCTGACTTTTCTTAAACCAAGAAAAATCATATCAAAGAACTCCGTTATCTTGTCGGAGTTTTTTTGTCTTTTCTTTTACCCTTCTCCCTTGCATTTTCTCTCATTTTTTGCCAAAATAGAGGGGTAGAAAGAAGGTAGCATATGTCTAAATTACAACAAATCGTAACATATCTTGAATCAGAAAAACTAGACGTCGCTGTCGTATCTGACCCCGTCACAATCAATTACCTCACTGGCTTTTACAGTGATCCCCATGAACGCCAAATGTTCCTTTTTGTCCTAGCAGATCAGGAACCTCTCCTCTTTGTCCCAGCCCTTGAGGTTGAGCGTGCAAGCAGCACTGTTTCCTTCCCAGTTGTGGGCTATGTGGATTCTGAAAATCCATGGCAAAAAATGAAACATGCTCTTCCACAACTTGACTTCAAACGTGTCGCTGTTGAGTTTGACAATCTCATCTTGACCAAATATCATGGCTTGAAAATAGTCTTTGAAACTGCTGAGTTTGAAAACCTCACTCCTCGTATCCAACGTATGCGCCTTATCAAATCAGCTGACGAAGTGCAAAAAATGATGGTGGCCGGTCTCTATGCGGACAAGGCTGTTAAGGTTGGTTTTGACAATATTTCTCTTGATAAGACTGAGACAGATATTATTGCCCAAATCGACTTTGCTATGAAGCGTGAAGGTTATGAAATGAGTTTTGATACCATGGTCTTGACTGGTGATAATGCTGCAAATCCACACGGTATTCCAGCAGCAAACAAAGTTGAAAATAACGCCCTTCTCCTCTTTGACCTTGGTGTTCTAGTCAACGGCTATGCGTCAGATATGACTCGTACGGTCGCTGTCGGCAAACCAGACCAATTCAAGAAAGATATTTACAACTTAACTCTTGAAGCCCAACAAGCTGCTCTTGACTTTATCAAGCCAGGTGTGACTGCTCATGAAGTGGACCGCGCGGCCCGTGAGGTCATTGAAAAAGCTGGTTACGGCGAGTACTTCAACCACCGTCTTGGTCACGGTATCGGTATGGATGTCCACGAATTCCCATCTATCATGGAAGGAAACGACATGGTCATCGAAGAAGGCATGTGCTTCTCTGTTGAACCAGGTATCTATATCCCTGGTAAAGTCGGTGTCCGTATTGAAGACTGCGGTGTTGTTACCAAGGATGGCTTCGACCTCTTTACAAGCACCAGCAAAGACTTGCTTTATTTTGATTAATATTTTTCGAAAATCTTCCCACAATAAAACGCATAGTATCAAGCTTTCAACACCTGATACTATGCGTTTTTCTTATTTGAAAGACTTTTGACTCAGCCTCTTTACTTAATCTTCTTGATACTTTGACTAAGAATAAATCCTACAATCATCCCTACCATATTTTGCATGAAATTTGGTAAAATTTCTGGTAGGGCTGCTGCCCAGCCATTCATCAATGTAGAACCCAAGGCGTAGCCCCCTACCATGGCAATAGTTGCCAAAACGAGGCCTAACCACTGAGTTTTCCCTTTAAATCCTGCAAAAAATCCCTGCAAGCCATGGTTGACCAAGCTAAAGAACATCCACTGAGGGTAGCCTGATAAGAGGTCAATCAAGAAACCTGCTAGTCCTCCGACTACAGCTCCTTCACGACTACCAAAGTAAAAGGCCGTAAAGAAGACACCCGCATCTAAGAGAGTTAGAATTCCTGTCGGTGTTGGAATTTTTAAGAAATAACCTAGAACCACAGAAAGGGCGGTTAATAGGGATACAAGGGCGATTTTAGTTGTTTTGGTTTGCTTCATATTGTCTTACTCCATATTGATCTGCTTGTGCAATGGCACGATAAACGAAAGCTTTAGAACTTTCTACTGCTGGTAAAAGTTCATCACCTTTAACCAAGTGACTGGCAATGCTTGAGGCAAAGGTACAACCTGCACCAGCATTTTGGCCTTGGATGACAGGATTTTCTAGGACTGTAAAGGTTTGTCCGTCATAAAAGACATCTACAGCCTTGTCCTGACTAAGGCGATTGCCTCCCTTGATAATGACTGCTGGCGCTCCTAATTCATGCAATTTCTGCGCTGCAGTTTTCATGTCTTCCAAGGTTTTGATTTCCTGACCAGCCAATAATTCTGCTTCAGGAAGGTTAGGCGTAATCACGCTGACATGAGGGAAAAAGCGAATCAATTCTTGGCATAGTTCACTGACAGCTACGTCGTGCGTTTCCTTGCAGACCAAGACAGGATCCAGAACCACAGGCACTCTTGGGCGTTGTTTGATAAAGTCCAATGCCTTCTCAGCCACACTGACAGTTGGTAGAAGACCAATCTTAATCCCTGCAAATTCCACATCACGCAAGCTTTCTAATTCATGCTGAAAAATGGCATCGTCAGTTGGAAAGACCTCAAAGCCCTTTTCTGTCAAGGCTGTCAAGCAAGTCACTGCTACAAAGCCATGCAAGCCGTTCAAGGTATAGGTAGCCAAATCAGCTGACAAACCACCACCACTAAAAATATCATTTCCTGAAAGTGCTAAAATACGATTATTCTTCATAACGAATCTCCTTTAAATACAAGCCATTTGGTGCTGCCGTTGGACCGGCTAACTGCCTGTCCTTCTTCTCCAAAATCAAGTCAATCTGCTCTACTGGCATACGATTATTTCCGATTTTGAGCAGTGTCCCCACCATATTGCGGATCTGTTTATACAAGAAACCATTTCCTGAAAAGGTAAAGATCAAAAATTGGCCTGTCTCATCAACCCTGAGACTAGCTTCTGTAATGGTGCGAACCTTATCCTCCACACTAGTCCCAGAGGCTGTAAAACCGGTGAAATCATGGGTTCCTTCTAATTTCTTGACAGCCTCCTGAATCCGCTCCACATCAAGTGGATAGGGAAAGTGAGTAGCATAGTGACGGCGCATGGGATTTTTAGGACGACCCCTATCCACGATAAACTCATATGTCTTGCTGTGCTTAGCATAACGACAATGAAAATCATCCGCCACAAGCTCAATCGAAATCACATCAATATCTTCAGGAGACTGGGTATCCAGAGCAAAGCGAAGTTTTTCCTCATCCATTTGATAGGGCAGGTCAAAATGGATCACCTGTCCCAAAGCATGAACCCCACTATCAGTCCTACCAGCACCATGAACAGTAATGGCTTGCCCTTTATTTAACCTGGTCAAGGTTTTTTCAATTTCCTCCTGAACGCTACGCGCATGAGACTGGCGCTGAAAACCAGCAAAGGCGTAACCGTCATAGGAAATAGTTGCTTTGTATCTTGTCATAACTTCTATTTTATCAAGAAATTAATCCAATAACAAGCTAGAAAATTCATAACTATCTGGGTACAAAACTCAAAAAAGAAAAACTTAGGAATCAATCCTAAGCTCTCTTTTGAAGTAGGTACATGACAAAGATAGAGGTTACAATCAACCATGATCCTAAAATGGTGAAGACCAACATTCCATTGTGAGTTAGTAACCCAATCGTACCTAGAACGAATGGGGTCGTAAAGGCTCCGAAACTACAGCCTAAAACTGCAAATGAAGTTGCTTGATTGAGGAGTTTAGCTGGAATTCTTTCAGAGACAAGTTGAAAGACCGTCGTCAAGGCTACACTGTAGGCAAAGCCAGCCAGAACGCTTCCTGCCACCACCACCCACAAGGATGGAGACAGGGCAATCACAATTTGACCTAAGCCAAAGGTAATACCCGACCAGAGGAGCAGTTTCTCTTTAAATATTGAAATCAGGAAAGAAAAACTCACACCAGCCACAATCCCGATTAACTGCATGACACTAAGAACAAAACTAGATAACTGGGCATCTCCCAGTCCTCTTTCCACCATCAGACTTGGAATACGGATGGTAATAGCTGTATTGGTACAAACTACAACCGCCGCTTCAATAGCTAAGATAAAAATCAAGCCCTTCATTTCCCGAGTTAAGCGACTTGCTTCCTTCGTTTTTTTCTTGACTTCTTTCTTTTCTTTTCCATAAGGTACAAAGAGCAGATAAAGGATCAGAACTAAAAATCCAGCACTATAAGCTAAGAAAGTAGCTGTCCAACCAAAGGCCAACAATTGGCCGACTGCCAAGGTAATGAGAGAAGCCCCAACGACCTCTGCAGAACCGCGTAGCCCTAACATCTGAGTTCTCGTTTTTCCTTGATAGCGTTCACTGATAATAGAAATGGCCTTGGCATTGATCATCCCAACACCTAAACCAAAAAGAATCCGTGTTCCAAAGACAAAAGGATAAGCTTGGTACCAAAAGGGAGCAGTTCCACTTAGTGATAAAATCAGCAATCCCAAACTGATCTGTAAGCGCTCAGGAAATATTTTTTCTAAGAAACCATTTAGTAATAACATAATCATGATTCCAAAGGAAGGCAAGCTCGCCAAGAGCTCAATTTGTTCCTTAGGATAACCTTGATAATAGTCAAACATGGCTGGCAGGGCACTCGAGATGGAAAAGGACGTAATCAAAACGAGGGAGAGAGCCAAAATACTGGCCCGTTCTAAAAATTGTTTCATGAAATCTCTTTCTATATTTCTCTTAATCTTCTACTTTTTTGATAGTCATCAAACAAGCAAGAAAAGAAGAAGCCTCTTTAGTGTACAGACTCCTTCTTAAACTCGAAAATGAATCCCTTGTGTCTTAGGATGATTTTCTCTTGATTTGCTTAATAAAGTAGAAGATAAATCCTGCCACCATATAAGCAACAAAGATAATCAGACACCACTTGAACACGACATCCCAACCCTTGTTCACATTCAAAAAGAAGTACGGGAAGGGACTGACCTTAGAATTAGGAACATCAAGTTTCAATACCAAGCCATTAAAAAGAGCAAAAATCATATACAGCAAGGGTAAAATCGTCCACACAATTGGGTCCCAAATCTTGTATTGACCCTGTTTGTCAAAAAAGAGGGTATCTGCTAAAAACCAGAGGGGAACGATATAGTGGCAAAGGAAATTTTCTAGGGTATAGAAATTAGTCGCAATGGGCGCTAAGAGGAAATGGTAAATCACACAGGTAATCATGATACTCATAGTGACTCCACCTTTTAAGCGCAAGAGACTTGATCTTTGCCAGTTTTCACCTAAACGGCTCATAACCTTTAGGAGATAGAGCGTAAAAATCGCTACTAACAGATTTGACAGAACCGTATAATAGAGCAGCATCCCAAATCCACCATGCTTGGCGATTTCAAGATAAACTCCCGTAAAAGCCGCTAGAAACAAGAAGATACGGCTATAAAATACAAGTTTATAGTGTTTTGACATGCTTAAATTTTCTTCACAAACTCTGATTTGAGTTTCATGGCACCAAAGCCATCAATTTTACAGTCGATATTGTGGTCGCCTTCTACGATGCGGATATTCTTCACGCGCGTCCCTTGTTTCAAATCTTTTGGCGCACCTTTTACTTTCAAGTCCTTGATGAGGGTTACAGTATCACCGTCAGCCAATTTATTTCCGTTGGCATCGATAGCGACAATGCCCTCTTCTACATCTGCAACTTCAGCAGGATTCCACTCATGAGCACACTCTGGGCAAACCAGTAGGGCACCGTCTTCGTAGACATACTCTGAGTTACATTTTGGGCAATTTGGTAGGTTGTTCATGTTTTCTCCTTATCATCATTCACTATTCTTTGAAAATCAAAATTTCTCGAACAGCAACTATTATACCTTAAAATCAGCATTTTGACAAATTTAGAAAAAACCGATATCAATCTATCGGCTTCTCTACATTTACATTCTTTTTTCAGCTTCTGCTTTGATTTTTTCAACTACTTCTTGAATGTTCAAACCAGTTGTATCAAGGTAGACAGCATCCTCTGCTTGTTTGAGAGGCGAAGTCTCACGATGACTATCCTTGTAGTCACGCGCAGCTATTTCCTCTTTTAGAGTTTCAAGGTCTGTTTCAATTCCCTTGGCAATATTTTCCTTGTAACGGCGCTCTGCTCTTTCATCAACAGAAGCTACTAGGAAAATTTTCAATTCTGCTTGAGGCAATACAACCGTTCCAATATCGCGACCATCCATGACAATCCCACCTTGCTGGGCAATCTCTTGTTGGAGAGAAACTAGTTTCTCACGTACTTCAGGAATTGCTGCAATTGCTGAAACATGATTGGTCACTTCATTTTCACGGATAGGATGGGTAATATCCACATCCCCCACAAAGACAAGTTGTTCTCCAGTTTCTGAGCGCCCAAAACTGATTGGATGCTGGTCCAATAAGGCTAAAAGTTCCTCAATCTCTTCCACTCTTAACTGGTGTTTCAGAGCCATATAGGTCGCTGCACGATACATAGCACCTGTATCTAGATAGGTGTAACCAAAATCCTTAGCGATAATCTTTGCGACCGTACTCTTGCCACTTGAAGCAGGACCGTCAATAGCAATTTGAATTGTTTTCATATCAACTCCTATTTGATTTTGACAACATCACCTGGATTAGCAAACCAAGATCCTGTAGCCATATGCCCAGGATTCAAAGCCTCTAACTGAGCAATCGAGATTCCTGCACGAGCGGCAATGGCTGCTTCTCCTTCTCCAGCCATAACTTTTGTAGTTCCTTCTGGATCATTTTGATGTTCTGAGCTACTAGATGACTCTTCTACCTTCTCCTCTGAACTAGAAGATGCCTGCTCTGAACTACTACTAGAAGTAGAAGAAACTTGCTCTACTTTTGTATCTGAATCGTGAAAATCTTTCAAGGCTGCCGTGCGATTACTCCCACCCGATGAAAGATAGATCAGAACAATAATCATCACGACTACAATCACAAAGAAAATACTTGCTAAAATAGTCAAGATACGATTAGCCAGCACTCCTCCACCTTGTTCTCTCTTACGACGTTCTGATCTTGTTTCTTCCTGATTCTCATAAATATCTTCTTGCCACGGTTCTTTTGCCATACCTTACTCCTTGTTTTTTTTTACTTTTCTTATTACAATATAAATATGAAAATCACACTTATACCTGAACGCTGCATTGCCTGTGGTCTTTGCCAAACTTATTCTGAATTATTTGATTACCACGATAATGGAATCGTGCGTTTTTACGATGACCCTGACCAACTAGAAAAAGAAATCTCTCCTAGTCAGGACGTCGTAGAAGCTGTTAGAAACTGTCCGACACGTGCCTTGATTAAAGATTAACTCTAACATCGATAAGAACGTTCCACTCCTTCTAGTTTAGCATATTTCCATGCAAAATTATAGTCTTTTCTCTTTATTTTTTTCTGTAAGATCAGGAAGGTCACTTTTTTCTTTGACGAGATAAAGTGGTCTTTTTTTAGTCTCTAGATAAATCTTACTAATATATTTGCCGAGAATCCCAATGGTCAAGAGTTGAATGCCTCCAAGAAAGAGAATAACAGCCATCAGAGAGGTCCAACCTGATGTCGGATTGCCCAAAATGAGAGTCCGAACCACAACAAAAAAGGTCATAAGCAGAGAAATAAAACAAGATAGGAGACCAGCCACAAAGGCGATAATCAAGGGAAAATCTGAAAAATTAACAATCCCTTCAATGGAGTAGAAAAAGAGGTGCCTAAAACTCCAACTGGTCTTGCCAGCCTGCCTTTCGACATTTGGATAGTCCAGATAGTGGGTTTTAAAACCCACCCAAGCAAAGATTCCTTTAGAAAAACGATTAGACTCGGTCAAACTTAAAATGGCATCGACTACAGACCTTCTCATCATGCGAAAATCACGAACACCTGACGGCAGGGCTACTGGACTGATTTTTTGCATGAGGCGGTAAAAGAGATTGGCGCAGAAACTGCGAAAGAAGGGTTCTCCCTCCCGACTAGTTCTCCGTGTTCCAACGCAGTCCAAGTCTGCATTCTGATCTAGTAAGGCTTTCATCTCAAGCAACATACTAGGAGGATCTTGGAGGTCTGCATCCATTACCACCACCAGATCTCCTGTCGCATATTGCAAACCTGCATACAGAGCCGCTTCTTTGCCAAAATTTCGAGAGAAAGAAATATAATGTACTGCCGGATTTTGCTCCCGATAGGCCTTTAAAAGTTCCAAGGTTCCATCGTTTGATCCATCATCGACAAAGACATACTCGATTTCTGTTTCCAAATCTGGAAGTAAAGTTTCCAAAGCCTGATAAAAAAGAGGAAGTACTTCCTCTTCGTTTAGACAGGGGACAATGATTGACATCACCATCTTAGTCTTCAAATCCATTTGGATGCTTGCTTTGCCAACGCCATGCGTCTTCACACATTTGGGTGATATCTAGTTCTGCTTCCCAATCGAGTTCTGCTTTGGCTTTTGCTGGATCTGAGTAGCAGGCTGCGATGTCACCTGGGCGACGGTCCACAATGCGGTAAGGAATGGGACGTCCCACTGCTTTTTCCATGTTTTGGATAATTTCAAGAACTGAGTAGCCTTTACCTGTTCCAAGGTTATAAACGTTTAGACCTGAACCTTTTTGAATTTTTTTCAAAGCTGCAACGTGACCTTTAGCTAAATCGACAACGTGGATATAGTCACGAACACCAGTTCCGTCTTCCGTATCGTAATCGTCTCCAAACACTTGCACTTGCTCTAATTTCCCAACGGCTACTTGAGTTACATATGGCAAGAGGTTGTTTGGAATACCGTTTGGATTTTCTCCCAAATCACCACTCTCATGGGCTCCGATTGGATTGAAATAACGAAGCAAGACAACATTCCATTCTGAGTCTGCTTTGTAAATATCCGTTAAAATTTCCTCTAGCATAAGCTTAGTGCGACCGTATGGATTGGTCACTGAAAGTGGGAAATCTTCCAAGATTGGCACTGTATGAGGATCTCCATAAACTGTCGCAGAAGAACTGAAAATGATGTTTTTACAGTTGGCTTCTTCCATGACTTTCAAAAGGCTAACAGTTCCTGCGATATTGTTGTCATAATAGGCAAGAGGGATACGGGTAGATTCCCCCACAGCCTTCAAACCAGCAAAGTGAATGACACCCGTTGGTTCTTCTTGCTTGAAAATATCTCTGAGAGTATCCGTATCACGGATATCTGCCTCATAGAAAGGCACTTCAACTCCTGTGATTCTTTCAACAACTTCTAAACTTTTACGGTTGCTGTTGACAAGGTTATCCACCACAACAACCTGATGACCTGCTTGGATTAACTCAATAACAGTGTGGGTTCCGATAAAACCAGCTCCACCCGTTACCAAAATCTTTTCTTGCATCTTCTTTCCTCGATTCTCGGATTTTTTCTTATTTTACCATTTTTGATAGGGAATGTCATTTGCCATCCTAGGGAGTGAGCTAAAATTTCAGTAAAATCTTATTCGCCTTTTACTCGTTTGACATAGTTTTCAATTGGGTAGTTTACTGGGTCCAAGGTCAATCCCTTTCCTTGGATAAGTTGGGCTAGATGGTAACCGATGATAGGACCCGTTGTGAGGCCTGATGAACCTAGGCCACTGGCTGCATAGACACCTTCTAAGCCAGGTACCTGTCCAAAGAAAGGTGAGAAATCACTGGTATAGGCTCGGATTCCTACACGCTCAGCTCTTGAAGTCGCTCTAACTAAAACTGGATAGTGAGGCAAGGCCGCCTCCTCCATTTGTTGGAGCAAGGTGTCATCCACCGTCAAATCAAATCCCATATCATTTTCATGGGTAGCGCCTAGGGACAATTTCCCACCTGCAAAAGGAATCAAATCCCACTCTCCTTCCGGCATGACAACAGGGTAGGATTCCATGTCTTGGTCAAGCTGATAATCTCGGAGTTGTCCTTTCTGAGGACGAACATCCACTTCATAACCTAAAGGCTCTAACAGGTGTCCCAACCAAGCTCCCGTCGCCAAAACAACCTGATCAAACACCTCTTCACCAATCTGGTAACCTGACGCTAAAGGTGTCAGACTCACTTTTTCTTTGACCAGCTTGACTTGACTAGCTTCTAGCAAACGATTCACTAAGAGTTGACCATCCACTCTTGCTCCACCAGAAGCATAGAGCAGGCGGTCAAATCCCTGTAAGCCAGGGAATAATTCATTAGCTGAGGCTTGGTCCAAAATAGCTAACTGACCTATTAAAGGAGATTCTTCCCTACGCTGCAGGGCTAGTTGATAAAGTTCTTCTAGCTTGGATTCGTCCTTCTTTAAGAGAAAAACTCCCGAACGCTGGTAAAAGTCAATCTCCTGCCCTGACTTCTCTAAATCAGCTAATAAATCCACATAAAAGTCAGCCCCCAAGCGCGCCATTTTGTACCAGGCTTTATTTCGGCGTTTGGAAAACCAAGGACTGATAATTCCCGCTGCGGCCTTGGTAGCTTGACCTTGTACATGGTCAAAAACGGTCACCTCTAGGTCACTTTCTTTCGAGAGGTAGTAGGCAGCTGTTGCTCCCACAATCCCTGCTCCGATAATGGCAACTTTTTTCATTGTCTTCACTTTCTAACTAGATATGGTGGAAAGGATTGGTCGATGCTTGACTAGGTACAATATCGATTGTCCAGCCTTTTTCCTCTTTCCATTGATTAAGAAGCTCTGCAATTTTTTCTACAAAAAGCACTTCGATATAGTGACCTGGGTCCAAGGCTAGCAAGCCATCAGACAGCATATCCTGAGCAGTGTGGTAGTAAATATCACCAGTGATATAGACATCCGCTCCTTTAGCTAAAGCATCCTTATAGAAAGACTGCCCGCTACCACCACAGATGGCCACTCTTGAGATAGGCTTCTGCAAATCGCTCTCTTGATAATGCACCATTCGAAGACTATCTAGACCAAAGACTTGCTTGACATTCTGGGCCAATTCCCCAAATGTCTGAGGCTGAACATTCCCAATACGTCCAATTCCACGTTCAGGGCCAGTTTCCTGCAGATAAGCCGTTTCCTCGATACCTAGCATCTGACAGAACCAATCATTGAGGCCATTTTCAACGATGTCAATATTGGTATGGCTGACATAAACTGCGATGTCATGCTTAATGAGATCAATGTAAATCTGATTTTGTGGACGGCTGGCTACCAAGTCCTTGATGGGACGGAAAATCGGCGCGTGCTTGACGATAATCAAGTCCACACCCTTTTCAATGGCTTCAGTCACCGTTTCTTCACGAATATCCAGAGCAACCATGACACTTTGGATATCCTTGTCCAAAGTTCCAATTTGCAGTCCACGGCTGTCTCCTTCCATAGAAAATTCTTGAGGACAATAAGCTTCATATCGGTTAATGACTTCACTTGCTAGCATGAAGAACCTCCTTGATGGCTTGAATTTTATCTACTAGAACTTGACGTTCTTCCAGATTTTTGTCTGGGATTTGTCCGAGGGCAAACTCTAGCTTAACAGCTTCTTTTTGCCATTTTTGGACAAAGACTGGACTAACTTCTTTGGACAAGAAAGGTCCAAAGCGAACATCACTAGCTGATAACTTCATTTCCCCTGCTTCCACAACCAAAATCTCGTAAAACTTGCCAGCTTCTTCTAAGATGCTTTCAGCTACAATCTGAAATCCGTTCTCTTGTAACCAAATACGCAAGTCGTCTTCACGATTATTGGGCTGGAGGATCAATCGTTCTACATTAGCTAACGTGTCCAATCCTTCTTCTAAAATCCTAGCAATCAAACGACCACCCATACCAGCAATGGTAATGACCGACACTTGGTCTGCCTCTTCAAAGGCTGCCAAGCCATTGGCTAAACGAACCTGGATTTTCTCCTTTAGACCGTGAGCCTCAACATTTTTGACAGCAGACTGATAGGGACCTTCCACCACCTCACCTGCAATGGCGCTTTTGATTTGGCCTCTTTCGACTAACTCGATAGGCAGATAAGCATGGTCACTTCCCACATCGAGTAAAATGGCTCCCTGTGGCACAAAGGAAGCCACTAATTCTAATCTCTTTGAAATCATTTTCTCTCACTTTCCAAAACTCTATTACCTCTTATTATACCACATTTCAGCTGGCAATCTTGTACCTAAAAAGACCGCAATCCACAGATTGCAGCCTTTCTTTATTTTCTGGATTGATAGCGACTAGTCAGGATGAAAATTACGGTAAAGACCAACATCATGACACCATAAACAGGTAATGTTTGTCCTGTTAAGGTTGAAATTTCAAGCAGTTTTTGGATTCTTGGGAAGAGAGCTGTGGCTAGGAAGCCTCCTACTGACCAAACAATCAAGAGGACTCGCCAGAGGGTGAATGGCATACAGGCTCTAAATACGGATAAGAAACCAATTGACCCCAAGAGATAATAGAGTAGGGTTGAGATTTCTAACTCAGACCAACCTTGACTACTTCCAAATATTTTCACAAAGAGGACGCTGAAGATAACCATAAGTGCACTTGGTAGAGCACGAAGCATAGATCTTCTGAGGAAGTTTGGCTCAACAGGTTTGATATTTCGCTCAAAAGTCAGAACGAATGGTGGGAAACCTTCCACGAACTGGTCAATCATGGTAATCTGGATTGGAATGAAGGGGAAAATCAAGATCCACTCAGACCGACCTAGTAAAGCACTGGCGATACAGATAACTGCGAGCAAGAAAGAATAGATGGTCTTTATCAAGAAAATCGGGGCGATGTGGGCAATGTTATTGACCACCCGACGACCTTCAAAGAGAATCTCAGGAACATCATTAAAGTCAGAGTTCAAGAGAACCAGATTGGCAATCTGACGTGTTGCCGGGTCTCCTTCCGCCATTACGATAGAGCAATCCGCCTCACGAAGGGCCAGAATATCATTGACTCCGTCTCCTGTCATAGCTGTTGTATGACCCGCTTTTTTCAGCGTTTGGATGATGAGTTTCTTTTGATGAGGGGAAACACGTCCGAAAATAGCTGTCTCCTCAGCCATATCAATCAATTCCTCATCCGTAATTTTCGAGCAATCTACATAGCTGTGATAGTCTGCAAAACCAGCCTTCTGGGCAATGCTGGACACCGTAACTGGATTGTCACCAGAGATAATCTTGAGCCCCACTTCCTGAGAACGGAGATAGTCCAGCGTCTCTGCCGCTCCCTCTCGAATAGGGTCCAAGATTTCCAGCAAGGCTAGAGCCTGAATATCAGATGGTTTCTGTGGTTTGTAATGGTCTAATTTCTCCTGACTGAGAGCTAAGACCAAGACACGTGACCCTCTCTCCAAGGCCTCCCTGGCTTCGGGGACTTCAGAGTCCAGCAACATCTCAGGGGCACCTAAGAAAACTGTCCCCAGACCTCCTAACTCCATGGCTCCCCACTTGCGGTCGCTTGAGAAAGGCAGATTAGAAATCATAGGATAAGTAACTTCTCCCACAAAACGCTGTCGAATAGCTTGAGCAGTTGGATTTTTATCCTCACTATGGGCTATGTAGCTAGTCAGGATGCTGGCAATAGCCTCTTCACCATAAGTTGGCGTCAGCGGAAGAACGGCCTCTACCTGCATCTTTCCTTGGGTGATGGTACCTGTCTTGTCCAAACAGAGCATATCCACGCGCGCCAGAGTTTCAACAGAGTACATCTCCTGCACCAAGACCTTTTTCAAGCCCAGCTTAATCACCGCAGTCAAGAGCGAAGTGATGGTCAAAAGGGCGATTCCTTTAGGTAACATCCCCAAAAGGGCTGTCGATGAATTTACAACGGATGACTTGAGAGGTAGGCCTTTTAAAAGCAAGGCTTCTAGTAAGAGAGCCAGACCAAAGGGAATGATAATCTTCCCAGTAAAACCAGCTAGCTTGTCCAGCGATTTCATGATACGGGAGTTGATCGGTTTCACAGTTTTGGCTTCCAGCATGAGTTTGGCAGCATAGTTGTCAGCACCGACATGGTGGACTTGAGCCAAAACTGACCCACTTGCTAGGAAGCTTCCTGACAAAAGCAAGGCGTCAACTTCCTTTTGCACCAAATCACTTTCCCCCGTCAACATGGCTTCATTGACTTCCGCAAATCCTTCCAGAACCAAGGCATCACTGGGAATCTGCTCCCCAGCAGACAAACGAATGACGTCTCCTAGCACCAATTCTTCAGGATTGAGGGCAACTTCCTGTCCATCACGAATGGTTTTGACCTTTTCCTTGGTCATGAGATTGAGCTTATCTACCATGTGTTTAGCCCGCAGCTCGGTCACAATACCAGAAAAGGCGTTAAAGCAGATAACAGCAAAGAAGACCAGATTGCTCCAAGCCTGCACAAAGGCTAGTGCCAAAGCAATAGCAAAGTTCAAAGCATTAAAAAGAGTAAAGACATTTCGTTTAACGATTTGCCAAGTGCTGGTACTAGCCGATGCGGTAAAATCATTGACCAAGCCCTTAGCCTGTCTTTCCTTGACTTCTATTTGGGTTAATCCCATAATCTTATTTTTATCCATAAATTCTATCATATCATTTTTTCTAAAAGAATTCTAATCTCATCCCAAATATGCACCTAGTCAAGGGAAAAAGTTTGCCAGCCCTCCTTTGATAAGGTATAATATTAACAAGAAAAGAATCGAAGGAGATCGCATGTTTTATACTTATTTACGTGGATTGGTTGTATTGCTACTATGGTCCATCAATGGCAATGCCCACTACCATAATACCGATAAAATTCCTAATCAAGATGAAAATTATATCCTGGTTGCGCCTCACCGCACCTGGTGGGATCCAGTTTATATGGCCTTTGCGACTAAGCCAAAACAGTTCATCTTTATGGCCAAAAAAGAACTCTTTACTAACCGTATTTTTGGTTGGTGGATTCGTATGTGTGGTGCCTTTCCTATCGACCGTGAAAATCCTAGCGCCTCTGCCATAAAATATCCTATCAATGTCCTAAAAAAAAGTGACCGCTCTCTCATCATGTTTCCAAGTGGAAGCCGTCACTCAAACGATGTTAAGGGTGGCGTAGCCCTGATTGCCAAAATGGCCAAGGTTCGTATCATGCCAGTTACCTACACAGGTCCCATGACTTTGAAGGGCTTGGTTAGCCGTGAACGTGTCGACATGAACTTTGGAAATCCAATCGATATTTCAGACATCAAGAAAATGAATGATGAAGGAATCGAAATGGTTGCAGACCGTATCCAAACAGAATTCCAACGTCTGGACCAAGAAACTAAACAATGGCACAATGATAAAAAACCAAACCCACTCTGGTGGTTTATCCGCATCCCTGCTCTCATCCTTGCCATTATCCTCGCTATCCTAACCATCATCTTTAGCTTTATCGCAAGCTTCGTCTGGAATCCAGATAAAAAGAGAGAAAACCTTGGTTAAATAAATACAACAATCCCTTGGCAAAAGCCAAGGGATAATTCTTTTACTTAATTTTCCATTTTTGGGCCAACCAGCTGGAAAAAGCTAAAAATCGCTCAACTACTTGTTCATGGTGTCCATAAGGATCAAAGACAAACTGACCGTTCGGATAGCGTTTCTGAAGACTGGTATGGATCTGCTCAGCATAGACTGGTGCTTGAGCCAAGCGATTAGTATGGTATGCTCCTTCTGTTTGACCATTCTGTAAATACAGCAAACAGTCCAAATTTTTCACATTTTCTGCCTTGCAGTAAGCCGCAAAATCAGGATACCAAAAGGAACCGCAGATCGAAAAGACACAGGAAACCTTGTCAAAGCTGAAAAGACTGTAGACTGCCGCCAAACCACCTAGTGAGTAGCCTCCATAAGCAAGGCGAGTTTCGTCCAGGCGATATAGCGACTTCAGCTTGTCTAAAAGGCCTCCAAATAAATCACTATGATAGGCATTTGCCTGACCGCCAAAATCTGGAGCTCCATCTCTCAAAGCAGCTGCCTTCCAGGGAGTGTAGTCATCTAGGCGATTTTTAGAGGTCAAGCCCACTAAAATCACAGATTCGGAAAGGGACGATAGGAAGTCCAAGTTTCCATCATTCAATAAAATAGCCGGATAGGTTTGATTGGGGTCGTAGTTAGAAGGAAGGCTGACCTTGACTTGGATTCCTTCCCAATCAAACTCATTATTTATTGATAAAGTCATTGATTTTCTCAAGGGAATCAATCACTGCTGGACCATAGTCCATCAATTCATCGTAAGAGATGGTCATGATTTTTTGATTCTTAATAGCAGGAACGCTTTCCAAAACAGCATTTGCCTTCATCAACTCTACTGCTTTTTCATCCAATTTTTTATTACGATCGCTGGTTACATAGATAATCAATTCAGGATCCATTGACACGAGATTTTCCAAGGTCAAGCCTGATGTCCCCGTAGCAACGTTTGTATAACCAAGTTGGTTCAGCAAACTTTCTTGCAAAGCAGACTTGTAGGCACCGAAGGTTTCATCATTATAAGCAACCATAATCAAAGCCTTTTTCTTTTCACCTTGGCTTGCTGGATTTGCTTTCTTAACAGCGTCAATTTTAGTTTGTAATTGGGCTGCGTATTCATTGGCCTTGTCCTGAACATTAAAAATCATTCCAAGATTTTTGACATCTTCTACGATATTCCCCAAATCTTGCTGAATCGTTGAGAGAGAAGCTTTTTGAGTATAAACTGGGATTTTGTTTTCATTCCAAGTGCTAACTGTCCCCAAGGATTTTTCAGAAAACATCATGTTTCGCCCCATCACAGCGTCTGGCTCATAAGAAAGGACTGTTTCTTGTGAGACTGTTTTTTTATCTCCAATTTGAGGAATCGTCGCAATCGCGTCCTTGTATTTGTCCGTCACAGCATTATCAGGATTAAGCATGCCAGCAATTTTATCCTTCAACCCTAACTCCAATAAGATTTCAGTGGTTGAAAGATTGTTGGTGATAACTTTTTCAGGTGCCTTGTCAAAGACTTGTTCGACTTCATTCCCTTTCGCGTCATAGGTTTTGACCGTTAGTGGATAAGTCGTCTCTGTGCTCGCCTTTTGACTTGTTTCTGTGCTAGACTGTGTGGTAGTTTTTTCTGTAGTAGTGTTACCACAAGCTGCCAAAGTTAAGGTAGCTACTGTTACGAGTAAAATGCTTAGTGTTTTTTTCATCTTGTTTTCCTTTTCATTCTTATAAATAGTGAATCATAGCTTGCTGATCCTCGGTCCAAGTCACCTGACTTTGAACTCCGTATATAGTTTGCAATGACTCAGGGGTGATAGTCTCCTTTGGAGTCCCTTGGTAAAGGATTTCTCCCTCTTTCATCAGATAGAGATAATCCGAATAGCGACAAGCAAGTTGAATATCATGCAAGACAGCTAGAACATTGACCTTGAGATTCTTCACAATGGCCAACAAGTCTAGCTGATACTTGATATCCAAGTGATTGGTTGGTTCGTCCAGGAGCAAGAGAGTCGGTTCTTGCGCCAAGGCACGTGCTAATAAGACTCGCTGCTTTTCTCCCCCTGACAGAGACGAATAGAGACGAGTTTTCTTCTCAAGCATATCCACCTTGACAAGAGCATCATGAACGAGGGCATAATCCCTTTCCTTTTCCTTCTGTAAAAAAGAGAGGTGGGGAGTTCTTCCCAGCAAGACGATTTCCTCAACTGTACAATCAAACTGCAATTGATTAAACTGGGTTACAACTGCCATTTGCTTGGCTGTTTCTTTTAGTGACCAATGCTCCAGTGGCTTTCCATCTAGGCTTATCAAGCCTTTGTCTGCCTTTTCCTGACGATAGAGGAGTTTAAGCAGGCTGGTTTTCCCACTTCCATTTGGTCCTAGTATCGTGTGAAATTGATGCCCCTCAACCCTAAGAGAAACACCTTTGAGGATTTTTTTCTCTCCTAGTCCAAAGTGGATATCCTGACAAATCAAGTCCATATCAAGCCCTCACCTCCCTTCGCCTACCTCCAACAATGTAGATAAAGAAGGGAGCACCTACTAAGGCTGTGAAAATACCAATTGGCAGCTCAGCATTTTGAATAATGACACGAGAGAGTACATCTGCCCAGATAACGAAAAGGGCACCTAGTAAAGTCGCAACAGGAAAAAGTCTCCTGTAATTCGTTCCTACTAACCCTCGAGCTAAATGTGGAGTAATCAGACCGACAAATCCAATAATCCCACAGGTCGCCACCAAGACTGCTGTCAACACAGCCACCATGGTCACATAAAGATACCAATAAAAGCGTAAGGGAACCCCCAAAGTTAAAGCAGCCTCATCTCCCATCATCATCGCATTAAAAACACGATACTGCGTAGAAAAAAATAGAAAGGCCATTCCCACTACTATAGTTGGCAAAACTAAGTCAGACCAGGTAGTCCCAGCAAGCGAGCCCATGGTCCAAAACTTAATAGTCATCACACTGTCAGCATTAGCACCAACTGAGATAATAAAGTTGGAAAAAGCCAGAAAGAGAGCATTGACAACCGTTCCTGATAAGATCAGACTGGAAGTCGTCATCCTTCCCTGCATAGAGGCAATGATGAGGACAGCAATTGTTGCCAAAATAGCTCCAAGAAAAGCGCCAAGGCTAATCATCACTTTCAAACCAAGAATGATGCTCAAGGTTGCCCCTAGAGTTGCACCCGCAGAGATTCCTAAGACATAGGGCTCAGCGATGGGATTGTTCACTGTGGACTGCATCACGCTACCACACATAGAAAGACCAGCCCCTACTATCAGCCCCAGCAATACTCGGGGGAATCTCATGTTCCATACAATGGCAAGAGTGGACTTTGGCACCTCTCCTATCTCAAGAGGAAACCCCAACCTGCTCAAAATAATCCGATAGGTATCTCCTAGATGAATCGCAACAGATCCCATTGAAACTGCTAGAAAGAGGGAAATCCCTAAAACACCTAGCAAGACACCTAAAAGCAACACAAATTGCAGGTCCTGTCGGCTTCCAGAAAATTTGGAAAGCATGCAAACCTCCTTTGATAGAATCTTAAAAATTTAGAAAATTCTCATGAAAAGTATACCATATTTTCAACAATGGAACAAGATGAGAAAAATAAATATAGTTGGTCTTACAGTGCTAATAATCGTAACCGAAGATTATACTTGAGTATATCGAGGTAAAGTGACAACATAAAAAGCCCTCTGAAAATCAGAGAGCCAATTTGAGCTCGGGATAAAATCCTAGTGAAACAAAAAAATCTACACGGTCAGAAAAGTCTCTATCGTGCCATTTTCATACATGATGTATAGTCCAAGTAGAATGAATACTACGGGCACAATGATTCGCTCGTATTTTTCAATTGTCTCGAATATTAACGGAATAGAGGATAACACCCGACTAATCTCGCATAAGATAATTATGCCGATTACAAACACAAGCAAGGCCACGAGGGTCTGTGACCAATCTAACGAAGCAAAATAAGGTATATAGATACCTAAATTATCTCCGCCAGACGCAATTGTCAGCAATGTAACTGTCCAAAACAGTTGATTTGCCTTGCTTTGTTCTAATCTTTCAATAATTTCTTCCTCTTCTTCCTCTTCTTCCTCACCTTCTCCAACAATTGCAAAGCGAATCCCTAAATAGATAGGGATTAAACCAAGCAATCCAACCATCCATTCTTCAGGCACGAAATTAACGACATAAGCAGCAACTAAACTCGCCCCTACAAGTAAGCCTGTGCCTAGATATTGCCCCGCATAAATATGCCATTTTTGTTTATTCTGTGATAGCTGTGCAAATAAAATAAATAAAATAATTAAATAATCGATACTGGTGGAAATATAAACACCAATAGCAGATATGATTGTCTGTCCCATAAAAACCTCCTGTATTAGTCAGTAATAAATCAGCAGATTTTAGGAGAGCACAGACACATTAATTTAGCTATCGCTAGTGGGTAATGTCGAACATAGGAAAGCATTTTACTCCTCCTCAAAACGTAGTTACAAAGTAATTTCTAACTGGAATTCGGTGACTACTTCCATGTAAAGTATAACATACTATACTTTACTTCGTAAAGTGTGGGCTCTCCGAAGGGGCTTGCAGACAGCTACTCGGCTTTTCAAGCCGAGTAGCTACGCACCCTTATGGTGTAATTAGCTGATACCATTTGAGGTTTTTGTAGTCTCCAAAATTGTGACCGATAAAACACACAATCCGCTATTAAGGTGGGTTACTCAGTTTTTGTAGTCTCCAAAATTGTGACCGATAAAACCTCAATAAAAAAGCCCTCTGAAGTCAGAGAGCTGATTTGAGCCCGGGCTAAAATCCATACAAAAAAGCTACCCATTTTAGAGTAGCTTCATTATCAAGATATGCTCAATTGAACACGGCCTAAGCACTTGGCAAAAAAGATAAAATTTCCTAAAAACTAAAGTTTCTTCGTCAATTTTCCTATTTTTGCTTTGTGCTTTTGACGGCCTTTGTATCTTGAATTAGCGACGAAGTCCTAGAGAGTTGATCAACTCACGGTAACGGTTAACGTCGTTTTTACGCAAGTATGCAAGCAAGTTACGACGGCGACCGATTTTTTTCATCAATCCACGGTAAGTAGCGTGGTCTTTTTTGTGTTGTTTGATGTGTTCGTTAAGGTGGTTGATTTCCCAAGTAAGGACAGCAACTTGAACCTCTACTGAACCTGTATCACCTTCGTGACGTGCATATTGTGCGATGATTTCATTTTTTTTCTCTTTTGAGATTGCCATGATGTTTCTCCTTTTTATTTGGCTTCATCCGAGTGACAGGTTGGCATGCCTGTAACCAAGAAGAAGTTATTTGTCTTTACGACAATCCCTATTCTACCAATAACTAACTTCTTTGTCAACAGATTTACTTTCTTGTTTTAAACATGCTATAATGATCATAGCAAGAGATTTAAGTTGTCTGTTTTTTTTAAACGAGGTGATTATCATGCGTAGATTCTATTTCCATCTCCCCTACTATCTGGTTATCTTTTTCTTTTACTGGCCACTTTATGAGTTGTTATCACTAATCATTTCTGACCCCCTTTTGCTCAAGAGTCTCTACGTAAATAATATTCTCTTCTTTACACCTCTGGTAATTTTGATTGTATCTTTACTCTATAGCTACCGTTTCCGTTTCTCACTTTGGTGGTTAATTGGTAACGGACTGCTCTTTTGCTTTACTATCATAACCTTTGGTGAATTTATCTTGTTTTACTTTTTAGCCTATGAAACCTTGGCTCTGATGGGTCTGGCTTCTGGTATTGGCATCAAGCATATTCTACAAAAAATGAAAAACAAAAAACTTTCACAAAATCCTTGAAAAATCTCACAATCATGCTATAATAATCCATAGAGACAAGTCACTTAGTCCCTTTCTACTAGAGAGTGCGTGGTTGCTGGAAACGCATAGAAAGCCTAAACTGATACTACTCGTGATTTTTTATGAAAACATAAAACGGTGGCTACGTTAGAGCCGATCAGAGGTGTCCCTCTCTTTTGAGGTACATAAATGAAGGTGGAACCACGTTGCGACGTCCTTTCGAGGATGTCGCTTTTTGTTTTTCTAGCTTTCACAATCCTCTGTCCCTGTTTTTAGAATAGGGTTAACACATTCGTCAATAATATAAGTAAGGAGAACATCATGATTAACATTACTTTCCCAGATGGCGCTGTTCGTGAATTCGAATCTGGCGTTACAACTTTTGAAATTGCCCAATCTATCAGCAATTCCCTAGCTAAAAAGGCCTTGGCTGGTAAATTCAACGGCAAACTCATCGACACTACTCGTGCTATCACTGAAGATGGAAGCATCGAAATTGTGACACCTGATCACGAAGATGCCCTTCCAATCTTGCGTCACTCAGCTGCTCACTTGTTCGCCCAAGCAGCTCGTCGTCTTTTCCCAGACATTCACTTGGGAGTTGGTCCAGCCATCGAAGATGGTTTCTACTACGATACTGACAACACAGCTGGTCAAATCTCTAACGAAGACCTTCCTCGTATCGAAGAAGAAATGCAAAAAATTGTCAAAGAAAACTTCCCATCAATCCGTGAAGAAGTTACTAAAGACGAGGCACGTGAAATCTTCAAAAATGACCCTTACAAGTTGGAATTGATTGAAGAACACTCAGAAGACGAAGGCGGTTTGACCATCTATCGTCAGGGTGAATATGTAGACCTTTGCCGTGGCCCTCACGTCCCATCAACAGGCCGCATCCAAATCTTCCACCTTCTCCATGTAGCAGGTGCTTACTGGCGTGGAAATAGCGACAATGCTATGATGCAACGTATCTATGGTACAGCTTGGTTTGACAAGAAAGACTTGAAAAACTACCTCCAAATGCGTGAAGAAGCTAAGGAACGTGACCACCGTAAACTTGGTAAAGAGCTTGACCTCTTTATGATTTCACAAGAAGTGGGACAAGGTTTGCCATTCTGGTTGCCAAATGGTGCGACTATTCGTCGTGAATTGGAACGCTACATCGTAGACAAAGAGCTAGCTTCAGGCTACCAACACGTCTACACTCCACCACTTGCTTCTGTTGAACTTTACAAGACTTCTGGTCACTGGGATCATTACCAAGAAGACATGTTCCCAACTATGGACATGGGTGACGGGGAAGAATTTGTCCTTCGTCCAATGAACTGTCCGCACCACATCCAAGTCTTCAAACATCATGTTCACTCTTACCGTGAGTTGCCAATCCGTATCGCTGAAATCGGTATGATGCACCGCTACGAAAAATCTGGCTCCCTTACTGGTCTTCAACGTGTGCGTGAAATGTCTCTCAACGACGGTCACCTCTTTGTGACTCCAGAACAAATCCAAGAAGAATTCCAACGTGCTCTTCAGTTGATTATCGATGTTTATGAAGACTTCAACTTGACTGAATACCGCTTCCGTCTCTCTCTTCGTGACCCTCAAGATACTCATAAGTACTTTGACAACGATGAGATGTGGGAAAATGCTCAAACCATGCTTCGTGCAGCCCTTGATGAAATGGGCGTGGACTACTTTGAAGCCGAAGGTGAAGCAGCCTTCTACGGACCAAAATTGGATATTCAAGTTAAGACAGCCCTTGGAAAAGAAGAAACCCTTTCTACTATCCAACTTGACTTCTTGCTTCCAGAACGCTTCGACCTTAAATACATCGGAGCTGATGGTGAGGAACACCGTCCAGTTATGATCCACCGTGGTGTAATCTCTACTATGGAGCGCTTTACAGCTATCTTGATTGAGAACTACAAGGGTGCCTTCCCAACATGGCTTGCACCACACCAAGTAACCCTCATCCCAGTATCTAACGAAAAACACGTGGACTACGCTTGGGAAGTGGCTAAGAAACTCCGTGACCGTGGTGTTCGTGCAGATGTAGATGAGCGCAATGAAAAAATGCAGTTCAAGATCCGTGCGTCACAAACAAGCAAGATTCCTTACCAATTGATCGTTGGGGACAAGGAAATGGAAGACGGAACAGTCAACGTTCGTCGCTACGGACAAAAAGAAACACAAACTGTCTCAGTTGATGACTTTGTTCAAGCTATCCTAGCTGATATCGCCAACAAATCACGCGTTGAGAAATAAGAGATAAAATCCTAGCTACCTAAAAAGCAACAACTATTTCAGCTGTTGCTTTTTATATTTTTACTCAATGAAAATCAAAAAGCAAACTAGGAAGCTAGCCGCAAGCTGTACTTGAGTACGGTAAGGCGACGCTGACGTGGTTTGAATTTGATTTTCGAAGAGTATTATTTAATCCGAGCTAGTAGTGATTGACCAAACCACCACACAAGATTTGCTTTCATGAGTTAGATAAGGTCAATATCCTCAATCCTTGTCTGCTTCATTTTCTTTTACGAGATCTTTTTGTGAATCCTTTTCAGAGAGTTTTTGATCGATATACTTGTTAATGGTTTCATAAAATTCCTTGGTCGCTTCACTATCTAATGTTGGCGAGTTCTGAACTTGATTCACTTTCAATTGAACAGATTGAATACCGTAAGAGGCTTGTTTTTGGTGGAGTGTTTCTAATTCTTCTTCTGAAATCGGATCTCCAACAACCGTCAAGACCAATTCATTGTTACTTGACTTGTAGACTTGATTAATAACCGTATAATTGGCGAACTCTTTTCCTACAAACTGTTTGATCCCTTCTTTGCGCGCTTGTTCTATTGTCAGAGTAACTGCCGAATAGCTAGCTGGAAGAATCAACAATACAATCAAAGATATCAAGCCAATTCTCATTTTAATGCTCAGCTCTTTAAATGAAGTTAAAGGAGATTTTCTCATCAAAATTCTTGTTCCAACAATGTTGGCTAGCATGATAAAGACACAGTTGATCAAGAAAAGATAGAGAGCCCCCAATAAAAATCGTACATTCCCATTAGCTAAACCATAGCCAGCAGTACAGATAGGCGGCATCAGAGCTGTAGCAATGGCTACTCCTGGCACGATATTGTTTGCTTCTTTTTTCCTTGAACCGATCACACCAGCAATCCCACCAGCAATAGCAATGAGGACATCCCAAATGGTTGGAGAGGTTCGTGCAATCAACTCGCTACTTGCATAAGACAAGGGAGAAATCCAGAAATACAGAGTCGAGACAAGCAAACTGACCAACACTTGAGTCAATAAAACCTCTAGAGATTGCTTGATTAAACGCGTATCAAAAATAGCTAAACCGAATCCCAGTCCAACAATCGGTGTCATGAGAGGTGAAATCAACATGGCTCCTATAATGACAGCTGTTGAATTCATATTTAGTCCGATAGAGGCAATAAAAATTGCACACATCAAAATCGCTGTATCTCTCAATCGAACATGAAGGTCATCGTATAATTTCTCACGGTATTCCCGTGTTGAATAATTGGCAGTCATTTGTCCTCTCCTCTTTCCTTATTTAAATTGGTATAATAATTAAAAATAACAGCTGATAAACAGCCAAAAAATATGAGCCCATAAATCGTCAAGAAGACACTGGTAATCCTTCCAATCAAGGTCACAGCTAGGAGATCCCCGTAGCCGACAGTCGTCGAAGTCACAAAAGCATACCAAAGACCGTCTCCGTAATTTGTGATAGCAGGTTCAACTAGGAAAAGCACGCCTCCTGACCCAAAAACAAAGGTCACAAAACTCAGAGCAAACCGAGTAAAACCCGTAACCTGCATAATATGCCATAACATTTTTAAACGTTTCATTTGTTCTCCTTATTCATACTAGCTCCTGACCGAGCCGTTTTTTTCCAATAATCAAAGTGAAGATAGGACATGATCTCCATCACCAAACCCCAGTCCAACAATCGGTGTCATAAGAGGGGAAATCAGCATGGCTCCAATAATGACAGCTGTTGAATTCATATTTAGGCCGATAGAGGCAATAAAAATCGCACACATCAAAATCACTGTATCTCTTAATCGAACATGAAGATCATCATATAATTTCTCACGGTATTCACGTGTTGAATAGTTTCCAGTCATTGGTTACTCCTTTTATTTCATATAATTTTGTTTCTGCA
The DNA here is from genome assembly GCA_032511625.1 of Streptococcus mitis. GTDB lineage: Bacteria > Bacillota > Bacilli > Lactobacillales > Streptococcaceae > Streptococcus > Streptococcus mitis_DL. The sequence continues at coordinate 136,011 of JAWFOO010000002.1, forward strand.
TGGATGATGGTAGAGAGACTTCTGTCCAGTCTTACATATTTTTCTTCTCACCTGTTATACTTTTGAAAATTATCCTCTAAGTATCCGCCAGTCCATCCTTAACATTATATCAAAAATTTTACAGTCTTTCTCTGACGAAATCTATCAATTGAACAGATAGAGGAAGCAAGAAATTTTTGTTTCCTTATCCGAAGAGGGAAAAACGGTATCAGAAGAACCTTGATACTATGCGTTTTATTCTTTATAATTTAGCTATTTCAAAATTACAAGTTCTCCATTCTTAATTTCCCAAACTTGGTCAAACTTACTTAATAATTCGTTTTGGCGATGTAAAGTAACAATGACGGCACTTGGTAGTTCCAGAACTCTTTCCAATTCCATTTTAAACTGATTAGTATCCAAGGCAGAGAAAGGTTCGTCTAGGATAAGCAATGGATTTTTACGATTTTTCTCACGATTTAAATACATTCGTTGTTGCTGACCACCTGACAGGGATTGTGGTGGAATTTTTTCAAAATCTTCTTCTCTGAATTTTTCATTGAAACTATTGAATAGCGTTACATTATTTTCATAACTTGAAATAAATGTATGTTCTTGTTGCAGAATCATACCGAATCTTCCCCAAAGATGGTCCAAAACAAGCCCATCTAGCACAATTTGTCCTTCAAAATCTTCATCTGTTCCATTTAAAATGTTGAGAAGACTACTTTTTCCAGACCCATTCTTACCAATAAGCGCAATTTTATCCCCTTTTTGAATCGTAGCGGAAGTAATTATCAATTTTGATTCTCCCAGTTGTTTGGAAATATTTTTCAAAGTAATCGTATCAAAAGAATGTTGAGGTGCTTGAACTGAAACGGGTCTCCCAACAATGTTTTGAAAACTCTTGATTACAGGCTTTACGGACTCTAACATTTGTAAATCATAAAGGATTTCCTGTATTGGTTCAGAAAAAGCATTAATATATCCGAAACTCGCCACCACCTCAGGAATACCGAGTTGCTGGTGAGATAGAGAGTAGGCTAAATAAATAAACAGAACAAGACTAATGAATTCAAAAGAAACACCTGTCAATAAGATGCCTGTAATTTTTGTCAAACCATACTTAAAATACTTATCCTGCAAATTCTTTAGAGATCTCTTTTGTTGATTCAAAAAATGCGACATAGTTAGTTTATTTACCAAATGATGTCCCATGAGCAAATCCTCCAAAGTTCGATAGTAATCTCCTTGTTTTTTCAAGTAAACCTGTCTACGATTAGCGGTCAACTTCCCAACGATTTTAGGAATTTGAATACTAATTCCAGTGGAAAAGATTAAAATCAGTGATACAATAGGATTAATTGTTCTGCTAATAATGAAAGCGTAAATGATGATACGTAAAATTTGTTTGATAAAACTCATCAATGGAGGAAGGTAATCCTTTTCCAACGAATCTAGGTCATTAGATTGATAGGAAATATACTCTGCTACTGTTTTCTGCTTGAAATCGTGGTGACTGAGTCCCAGAAGTGAACGAAACCACTCATTTTTCAAAGTAGTCGAAAAGATAATCCCCTGCTTCCAATCAAGTATCATTTGGATATAGTTACAACTCAAATAGCCTGCCACTGACATAGAGTAACCATATAGAGCTACTTGATAATCCCCTTTGATTAATGCCTGCGTGAAATACGGTAACAAAGCTGTGCAGATATTCGATACTACACCAAAAAGAAAATTAAAGAAGAGATACCATCTAATAGTTTTAAGATATGGTAGCATATACGATACTCCTTGCTAATGCGTTTTTTTACATATCTCAGAACAATCTCTACTATTCCTTATTTCAGATAGTGCGATACTCAGACATTGAGTGCAATAATTGTAAATCACACAAGTTCTGCAGTTTTTACTATCATTCAAAATATAATTTGCTATTTTGTAAAATATAGGTCTATCCCATGTTTCTTTGATAGATGTAAAATGAATATTTCCAACACTTCTATTGAAAGTAAGCTTTTTCAGTTTTTCTAACGATTTAGGCTATTTCGTGACACACCCACAATCCGTGAAAATTCTGGTTATATCAGATTATGTGATTTTCGTAAGAATTTTATATTGTCTCCAATCATGGTAGTCTCCTTTTACTTGATAAAACTATTATAACATTTAGAAATTAAAAACTGGTTCAAAATCAATAGGATGTGTGTATTCGATACATTCAATAAATTCTTGGAAACAGTTCTACACCAGTTACACAAATCTATATACACCTATCTCATTCAAAATAAAAAGAAAGCTGCAGTTCTTTTAATCCTGTATCAACGATTCATTCTGAAATCGAATAGGAGACATTTCCCAAGTCTACAATTCACTTCATCTCAAATTAATTTTTGTAATTCACCCTTAGTTTATAGATTTTATACTCAACAAAAGTATAAAGCATACAAAACTTCACTTTGAACCAGTATTTATACTATATTCCGTATTAAAAATTCTATTATTGGTTTTGTAAAAAACAGTCTTCAAATATCCTGAAATATAGCAAAAAGAGATTGGGTAAAAACTCATTGTCTCTTCTCACTCAAGGACTAAGTTTACTTGAGCAAACTGAATCCGCACTGTCGTTCCTGTACCGACCTCAGACTCGATACGAATCTGGTGCCCCAGTTCTTCAGAAATTTTCTTAGATAGGTAAAGTCCAAGTCCAGATGACTGCTGGGTTAGGCGACCATTGTAGCCTGAAAAGCCACGTTCAAAGACTCGGAGAACATCACTGTTTTTTATCCCGATTCCCGTATCCTTGATACAGAGCTCTTGCCCGTCCATATAAATCTCCAGACCACCTTCCTTGGTGTACTTGAGACTGTTTGAGATGATTTGCTCAATGACCACTAGCAGCCACTTTTTATCCGTCACAATTTCTTTATCAAGGTCATGCAGATTGACACTTAAGCCTTTTTGAATAAAGAATAGAGCGTATTTACGCAGTATTTCCTTGACCAAGTCCTCAATTTGAACCTGCTTTAAGACCAAATCATCATGGAAACTTTCTAAACGCAGGTACTGTAAGACTAGATTAGTATAGGAGTCTATCTTGAAAATTTCCTGTTCTAGCTGCTGCTTCAGTTGGCGATCGGCTACTTCTGCAACTAAGAGTTGACTAGCTGCAATGGGAGTCTTAATCTGATGAACCCACAAGGTATAGTAATCCAGCAAATCCGTCAGTTTTCTTTCTGCATCTGACCTCTGCTGGTAGAGTTCCATCTCACGCGCTTCTAATTTTTCTGCTAAAGCTCTTTCCAAAGGAGACTTGGCTTCCCTCTCCCCATAGAGAATTTCCTGACGATAGACCTGCATTTCCACCAATATGTCCCAAGTGAAAAATAAGATGGTTACAAAGCAACACAAGAGGAAAAAGTAAAGAAAGTAAATTCCCAAACTAGCAAATAAAAACTGAAAAAGCAAAACTAGAAACGCTAAAGCAAGCATATAGACAAACAGACGACTACGAGAGCGCAGATAGGCTAGAAAAAATTGTTTCCAATCAAGCATGCTTCAGACCGTACCCTATCCCTTTCTTGGTCTCGATAAATCCTACCAAGCCCTGCTCTTCCAATTTTTTACGCAAACGAGCCACGTTAACTGAGAGGGTATTGTCATCAATGAAAAAGTCACTGTTCCAAAGTTCCCGCATCAAATCATCACGCGCTACGATGTTGCCTGCATGCTCAAACAAAACGCGTAAAATCTGGAATTCATTCTTGGTCAAATTCAACACTTGCCCTTGATAATGCAAATCCATGGATTTGGTATTGAGGATCACACCGGCATATTCCAGTAAACTCTCGTCTCGCCCAAACTCATAGGAACGACGTAGCAAGCCCTGAACCTTGGCTAGAAGAACCTGCTGGTCAAAAGGCTTGGTCACAAAGTCATCCGCCCCCATATTAATCGCCATGACGATATCCATAGCCTGATCTCTCGAAGACAGAAACATGATGGGCACCTTGGAAATCTTGCGAATCTCCTGACACCAGTGATAGCCATTAAACAAGGGTAAACCAATATCCATGAGGACCAGATGAGGCTCCGACTGGACAAAAAGACTCAAAACTTCCATAAAATCTTCTACCAGAACCACTTCAAATCCCCATTCAGAGAGCATTTTCCCGACCTGTTGACGAATAACCTGATCATCTTCTACTAGTAAAATCTTGTGCATGCGCTCCTCCTTTTCTATTATTATAACAGATTTTTCCATGCTAGCAGGCCTGAAACTGAATTTGAAAGAGCTTGTTTGTAGCCAACAAAGTGATGCAATCCTACTAGCTAATTTAAGGGAAATTTGATAAGATAAATAAAAAGAAAGGAGCACTTATGGCCAATATTTTTGACTACCTGAAAGATGTCGCATACGATTCCTTTTATGACCTTCCTTTAAATGAATTAGACATTCTAGCCTTAACAGAAACCACCTACCTCCCCTTTGATAATCTAGTATCCACAAGTCCTCAGCGACTTTTAGACCTGGCACCTCAGGTTCCAAGAGAGTCTAGCATGTTGACCAGCAAAAATCGACTCCAATTATTGGATGAATTAGCTCGACACAAACGCTTCAAAAATTGCAAACTCTCCCATTTTATCAACGACATCGACCCTGAACTGCAAAAACAATTTGCGGCTATGACCTACCGCCTCACTCTCGATACCTATCTGATTGTCTTTCGTGGGACAGATGATAGTATCATTGGTTGGAAGGAAGATTTCCACCTGACCTATATGAAGGAAATTCCTGCTCAAAAGCATGCCCTCCGCTATTTAAAGAACTTTTTTGCCCAACATCCTAAGCAAAAGGTCATTCTGGCTGGACATTCCAAGGGAGGAAATCTAGCCATCTATGCTACTAGTCAAATTGAGCAAAGCTTGCAAGATCAGATTACAGCAGTTTATACCTTTGATGCGCCTGGTCTCCACAAAGAACTGACACAAACCGAGGGCTATCAAAGGATAATGGATAGAACCAAGGTCTTCATCCCACAAGGCTCCATTATCGGTATGATGATGGAAATCCCTAACCAGCAAATCATCGTGCACAGTACTGCCTTGGGTGGTATCGCCCAGCACGATACCTTTAGTTGGCAGATTGAGGACAATCACTTCGTCCAACTGGATAAAATCAACAGTGATAGTAAACAAGTAGACAAAACCTTCAAGGAGTGGGTGGCTACAGTCCCTGACGAGGAACTTCAGCTCTACTTCGACCTCTTCTTTGGCACTATTCTTGATGCTGGTATTAGCTCCATTAATGACCTGTCGTCCTTAAAGGCGCTTGAACACATTCATCATCTCTTTGTCCAAGCGCAATCCCTCACTCCAGAAGAAAGGGAAACCATGGGACGCCTCACCCAGTTATTGATTGATACCCGTTACCAAGCCTGGAAGAATAGATAGTACCTTTCAAAAATCAAATGTATACAAAACAAAAGACCTAGAATACATACTTTCATGTGCATTCTAAGTCTTTTTAAATAGAATCTGACTACCAAATAATCCCTTTGTAGGCTATCAAAATGATAACTAACAGCAGGACATACAAGGCAAGAAAGAGCCATTTCATCTTGACACAGAGCGCTACGTACTCCCGAATAAAAGCAGATGGTATGTAGTAGCCTGCCGTCCTACATCCGAGGCCATCTCCCTTCATATTTAACTTACGCGCATAGGTACTGGTACGAAAAACATGATAGTCATTTGTAACAAAGAGGAATTGAGGTTTGGCTACCAGTTTCTCACCAAGTTCCTTAGAAAAGAGAAGGTTCTCGTAGGTAGTCCTTGATTGATCCTCTAAGATAATCGCATCTTGGGGAACATCTGTCTCTTCAAGCAGATAGTTTGTAATAGCCTGCGCTTCAGAAATCTTCTCATCTCCTCCTTGACCACCACTGGCAATGATTTTGATATGAGGATTCTTAGACTTGTGATAAGCTTCCACTGCCTTATCAATTCTCCTCTTCAGCAAAGGTGTTACCTTTTCTCCGTCTAACAAACCTGCACCATGAATGATAATAAAATCATAATGCTTCTTCTTAGGAATAAGGAGATACAAGATAGAGTACAGAATGAAAGCCACAAAAGCAAAACCAAAAATAAAGTAAGAATAAGCAATAAATGCAAATAAAATATTTAGAAAGTGATTGGTGTAAAATAATTCATATCGTCCTCCCAATCGAAATGACATCAAAGCAAAAAATAGCAAAATGACTATTCCAAGGAGCATGGAGAAATAATTAGCCTTTGAACGTCCCTCTCGCTTCAACAAAATGACCCCATTATAGATTAAAAAGATGCCACTTAGAAAAAGCAAAAAAGGAAGTAAAATAAAGGGAAATATAAAAAAAGCGAAATGAATCTTCTCATACCCATTTTGATAAAAAAGGTAGCCTAAATAAAAATAACTGGAAATGAGGGATAATAAGAATAATACTGGATTCCACAAACTTCTATTATCCTTCCAAAATGACACTATAAATGCTAATACAATTCCTATAACGAGATACATTTCTTCCTCCTTTTATGAGTTCATTTTATCATAATTATTCAAAGAAAAAAAGAGGGCATCTATCCCTCTCAATCCTTCATTTGACTCTCTGCGTCAGCCACGACTTGTTCTAGACTGGTCTGACCAAGTTCAGCCTCCATAGCCAGCTGGATTCTCTCCAATTTTTGATCCAAAACCTCATGAATATGAGCTCCGACTGGGCAATTTGGATTTGGATTGTCATGGAAACTGAATAGTTGGCCTGTCTTACCAAGACACTCAACCGCCTGATAAACATCTAAAAGACTAATATCTTTGAGGTCCTTGACAATCTCTGTTCCCCCTGTTCCGCGCGCTACTGAAATCAGCTCTGCCTTCTTCAACTGGGACAAGGTTTTTCTGATAATGACAGGATTGACCCCGACACTAGCAGCCAGAAAATCACTGGTCACCTTGCTTTCCTTCCCCTTGAGGGCAATAATTATCAGCATATGAGTCGCAATGGTAAATCTACTTGGAATTTGCATGCTCTTCTCCTTTTTACGAGGCTGCCCTGCCTCTACTCTTCTTTTTCTTTTATTATACCCTTTTTGGTTGTAATGTCAATCGTTACCACTTTTTAACCAGTCATCTAATTCCCTATCATAGCCCTCTTTCTGCGCCAATTCTCTCAGAAATTCCTGATTATGAGTATGGTGGATACCATTGACCAGACTTTCATAATAAACCTCAAAATAGGGTAGTTTTAGATCTTTAGCTAGCTGCAATTCAGCTGCCACATCGTAGTCCACCCGTCGAAAGTCCATATCTACCAAGCCCTGGTCATCAAATTCCAAAATCATATACTGGGCCCGCAAGTCCTTCCGCAACTGGGCATCTAGAAAGAAAGGCTGCCCAATCGAACCCGGATTGACAATCAATTGCCCACCAGTCCCGTAACGAAGCAACTGCTGGTGAATATGACCATAAACAGCTATATCGCAGGACGGATTGGTTACCAAGCGGTCAAAATCCTCTTGCGCTCCAGTATGAATCAACTCACGACCCCAGTTCTTATCAGGCAAATGATGGCTAATTCCCACTGTCAAATCACCAAACTGACGATGGATCTGAAGAGGTTGATTGTGAAGCAATTCAATTTCTTCTAGGGAAATTTCCTCTAAAACATACTGGCACTGGCGCAAGAGATAACGTTGGCTGGGACGAGTACTATCCAGTTCCTTGCGGACACCGTGCCACAGACTGTCTTCCCAGTTTCCCAAAACTCTAGCCGTAATCGGTAGTTCAACCAACAAGTCCAAAATCCTTCTACGCCCTGTCCCTGGCATGAGAATATCTCCTAAAAGCCAGTATTCATCCACTCCTAACTGCCGTGCATCTGCCAAAACAGCCTCCAAGGCGGTGGTATTTCCATGAATATCTGAAAGAAGAGCTATTTTTGTCATATTTATCTCCTCGTTTTTTCTCTTGCAATAAGTATAACATAAAAAGTCACAGCTAGAGAAATCTAGCTTTTTTTGATATACTAGATAAAGATATTAGACAAGAGGAAGCGAATGACCCCGAATAAAGAAGATTATCTAAAATGTATTTATGAAATCGGCATAGACCTGCATAAAATTACCAACAAGGAAATTGCTGCCCGCATGCAAGTCTCTCCCCCTGCCGTAACTGAAATGATTAAACGGATGAAGAGTGAAAATCTCATCCTTAAGGACAAGGAATGTGGCTATCTACTGACTGACCTAGGGCTTAAACTGGTCTCAGAACTCTACCGCAAACACCGCTTGATTGAAGTTTTTCTAGTCCATCATTTAGACTATACGAGTGACCAGATTCACGAGGAAGCTGAGGTCTTGGAACACACTGTCTCTGACCTCTTCGTGGAAAGACTGGATAAACTGCTAGGTTTCCCTAAAACCTGTCCCCACGGAGGAACCATTCCAGCCAAGGGAGAACTCTTAGTTGAAATCAATAACCTGCCCCTTGCGGATATCAAGGAAGCTGGCTCCTACCGTCTGACTCGGGTGCACGATAGTTTTGACATTCTCCATTATCTGGACAAGCACTCGCTTCACATCGGTGATCCTCTCCAAGTCAAGCAGTTTGATGGCTTCAGCAATACCTTCACTATCCTCACTAAAAATGAAGATTTACAAGTGAATATGGACATTGCCAAACAACTCTATGTCGAGAAAATCAACTAATTTCTCAAGTCCCCCACTAACCCTGAAAGTTTAATTTTCAGGGTTTTATTTCTATCATTTGATTTTGCTTTTATTTTATTATAAAATCGATGTAAAAAACAAGAAAGATACCTTAAACTATGAAAAAATCACTAAAAATTTTTGCGACATCTAAATGGTTTGACCTCTTCGGAGTTGCTTTGGTCGTTGGAATTGCGATCGCATCTGGCTATCTTAACTCCCGTCTCGACAAATTCGTAGACTGGGGACCATGGACAGCTCTTGTTCCCTTTGGATTCATTTCCGTAACCAATGTTGGAATTTCCATGTTGTCCACTCGTTTCACGGGAAAATTAAGCAAATGGGGAAATTACTTTGGTATTGTTAATACGATTTTGTCCGGCACCATTGATTATATCCTGGGAAATAAGGCGGCCATCATTACCTATCCTGTCACCTTCCTCATTTATACCTTTGCTATTAAGAAATGGGAAGCTTCGCAAGAAGGTAGACCCAACCAAATGAGCCAAAAACAGTTAAAATTGGCGGCCATCATCATTTCCATCATCGCCTTCCTCTTTGCCTTTGTGACAAACTATATCGGCTATGGAGGAAAGATGAATCTCCTTGCCTACGTAACAACTATTGCCTTTGCACTGTCCCTCATTGCAAATGCTTTTAACGCATTGAAACTAACAACTCAGTGGGGCTTTTGGTTGATTTACAATTTCGTTCAGCTGACAAAAGCTGGTATTCAAGGAAACTTCGCCAATATCGGTAAATACATCTTTTATATCCTCAATGCAATCGGAGCTTTATTTGTCTGGAATGATGAAGAAGTTAGATAATAGAAGGAAACTTAAATAAAAAAGCAAGTCGACTTAATAGAATCTCCTTACTAAAATTTTTTATCATTTTAGTTGTATCTCCCATTCGTTTGGAGTAAAATGAAGCTAGATAAAAGAGGGAGGTCTTGTCATGAGAAAACTCTATAGAATCCATTTTACAACAATTGCAGTCATCGATTTGCTACTATTCGCATTTTTTAGCAAAAGACCCGAGACATCTTTGGAGTGGCTCTTGCTCTCTGGTTTTATTTTCCTCCTTACTCAAGGACTCCTGTTATTTCGCTTGGTTGTCCGACTCAAACATCAATTCGCTGAGATTTATCCTCAAATCAATAAAAAGATTCGCTTCTACTATTTAGGGATTCTCTCCATTGATTTTCTATTTTTTGTCCTTTTAACCTTCGTTAGTTCTCAGCGTTTTCTCTCTCTTATGCCAATCATCACTGCTTGCCATTCTACTTTATATTATATGACGGCCGACTACCTAAGAGACAACTATCCAGACTTTTACGACAAACATATCTCTTTATGGGAGTGTCTCTAAGGAAAAGGAGGGGTTATCATGAAAAAAATCATCTTCATCAAAACCACTCAACTCCTTGTCATTGATGGAATCATGCTGGCATTTTTGACATTTAAAGGGGGGCTTACTTGGGACTGGATTTTGATTTATAGCGGTTGGCTCATTTTCTTTCATCCTGTGCTATTGACCTATCTTTCAAACCAACTTTGTGACCACTTTAGTCACCTCTATTCCCAGATTAGACCAAGATTCTGGCGTTTTGCCTTACAAATCCTTCTATGGGATAGCCTGATCATTCTCTCCTTGATATGTTTGAGTGGTGTGCCACTTTTCCTTCAGGGAACTCTCCTAACCCTAGGACACCTCATCCCTTCCTATCGCACCTGCCAAAGCCTGAAAAGAAACTTCCCCCAAGCATATCAAGAACCGATTGCATTTTGGAGTATTTTATGATAGATGAGAAAAACCAAGCCGGCTGGGCTTGGTCTTTCTTATCTATTTTTAGTATCTAGGATAATGGTAACTGGTCCGTCATTGACCAGCTCAACCTGCATATCAGCTCCAAAGATGCCTGTCTGAACGGGCACTTCTTGCGCTAATTTTTGATTGAAATCATCATAGAAGTCTGATGCCATATCAGGCTTGGCTGCCCCTGTAAAGGCTGGACGATTGCCTTTCTTAGTATCCGCAAAGAGGGTAAACTGAGAAATAGAGAGGATTTCTCCTTCAATATCTTTGACAGAGAGGTTCATCTTGCCTTCTGCGTCTGAAAAAATCCGCATATTGACCAGTTTTCTCACAGCATAGTCCAAATCTTCCTCTTGGTCCTCTGGTCCAACACCAACCAGCAATAAGAGCCCCTGATTGATTTTCCCCTGAACCTGACCTTCGATACTCACTTGGGCTTTTGTAACCCGTTGGATAATGATTTTCATAATAGCCTTTCTAGTAAGAGCTAGGACAATTAGCCATTGGTTCGTTTAACAGAGTAAACTTCTGGCACACTCTTAATCTTGTCCACGACCGTAGTCAGCGTCGAGAGGTTGGCAATGCCGAAGGATACATGGATATTAGCAAACTTCATATCCTTGGTTGGTTGAGCGTTGACTGTTGATATATTCTTGGTTGTGTTTGAAAGAACTTGCAGTACATCATTCAACAGTCCTGTACGGTTGAGACCATAGATATCGATATGAGCTACATACTCCTTATTTGAGTTTGAATACTGATCTTCCCACTCCACATCAAGGAGACGTTGCTCGTAGTTTTCTTGGGCACGCAGGTTCATACAGTCCACACGGTGAATAGCTACACCACGACCCTTGGTAATGTAGCCGACAATATCGTCACCAGGAACAGGATTACAACACTTGGCAATCCGCACTAGGAGACCTGAGGCACCTTCAATGACCACTCCACCCTCATGCTTAACCTTGAGGGTTTCTTTGTTTTCAACCTTGATCTCGCCACCTTTGACAAGCTCTTCTGCTTCCGCCTTGGCCTTAGCACGTTCTTCCTCACGACGTTCCTTTTCAGTCAGACGGTTAAAGACAGTAATAGCTCCAATTTCTCCAAAACCAATAGCCGCAAAGAGGGACTCTTCTGTCTTGTAGCTGGTCTTTTGCAGAACTTGGTCCATATGACGCTTGTCCATGAATTTATTGGCCACATAGCCGTTTTCTTGGAACTGAGCCATCAACATTTCACGACCCTTATTGATAGACAATTCCTTATCTTGGTTTTTAAAGAACTGACGAATCTTGTTGCGGGCCTTGCTGGTCTTGACCATGTTAAGCCAATCACGGCTTGGCCCAAAGGAGTTCGGGTTGGTGACAATTTCAACCTGATCCCCTGTCTTGAGCTTGGTTGTCAGAGGAACCATACGGCCATTGACCTTGGCACCCGTCGCTTTTTCACCGACCTTTGTATGGATTTCGTAGGCAAAGTCAATCGGTCCTGAATCTTTGGGAAGGGAACGAACAGCTCCATCTGGAGTAAAGACATAAATCTCCTCAGCCAGATAGTTTTCCTTAACTGAATCCACAAATTCCTTGGCATCATCAGCCTGGTCTTGGAGCTCCATCATCTCCTTGATCCAGTTCATCCCAATAGCTGATTCCTTGCTGTTAACTTGCCCCTTGATGCCCTTCTTATAAGCCCAGTGAGCCGCAACCCCGTACTCAGCCACCTCGTGCATTTCTTTAGTCCGAATCTGGAACTCGATTGGCCCTTTTGGCCCATAGACAGTCGTATGGATAGACTGATAACCATTGGCCTTGCGGTTAGCGATATAGTCTTTAAAGCGACCAGGCATGGGTTTCCAAAGCTCATGCACGTAACCAAGCATGGCATAGACATCACTTTGGGTATCTAAAATACAGCGAATGGCAATCAGGTCATAGATTTCCTCAAACCGTTTTCTCTTATCCTGCATTTTGCGGAAAATCGAGTAAATATGCTTGGGACGACCGTAAATCTTCCCTTTCAAGTGACGATCCGTCGTATAGTCTTCTAGTTTCGTAACTACCTCATCCACCAAGGCTTCACGCTCTCTGCGCTTTTCCTTCATCATATGGGTAATCTTGTAAAACTCCGTTGGGTTGAGATAACGAAAAGATAGGTCTTCCAATTCCCATTTGACGCTAGAAATCCCCAGACGGTGGGCAAGTGGAGCATAGATTTCCATGGTTTCTTTGGAAATACGCTCCTGCTTGTCTTTTCGAAGATGTTTAAGCGTCCGCATATTGTGCAAGCGGTCAGACAGTTTAACCAAGATAACGCGGATGTCCTCAGACATGGCCATGAGCATCTTGCGATGATTTTCTGCCAACTGCTCTTCGTGAGACTTGTATTTGACCTTACCAAGCTTGGTAACCCCATCTACGATTACCCGCACATCAGGACCAAACTCTCTTTCCAAATCGTCCAAGGTCGCATCTGTATCTTCCACCACGTCATGCAGGAAACCACAAGCTACCGTTACAGCATCCAACTTGAGCTTAGCTAAAATACCTGCCACTTGGATGGGGTGAATGATATAAGGCTCACCTGATTGGCGATATTGACCACAATGGCAATCCACCGCATAGACCAAGGCCTTATGGACAAAAGCCACATCCTCTTCCGATAAATATTTCTGTGTTAAAGCGACAACTTCATCGCCTGTTAAATTCACTTCTTTTGGCATCTCTACTCTCCAATTCTTCCTACCATTTTATCACTTTTTTAAGAATATGAAAACTAGAAAAAGAGGATTCTGAAGCTATTCAATTTGTTGGGACGGATGATAGAATAAGATTCAAACTTAAAAAATAAAATTATCTGATTTTCATCTAACTTTTTTGAAATATAGTCTACGCTAAAAGTTAGTGAAATAAAAATCTTTTCTTCTGTTTAAATAAGAAAAGGTTTGATATTTTGGTAATTTTCTGATTTTTTTAGTGTATAATGGTAATAAGAACAGTATTTTACGATAATTACTGAATTTTCATCTCTCTAGAAAGGTATCTCACATGAAATCACACAAAAGACTGACACTTTTAGCCTTAGCTGTTCTTGGACTAACAAATCAAGTCGTTTTGGCTGATGATACGAGTCATTCTACTACTACCCCTATGACTAGTTCAATCAGTAGCTCAACAAATACTTCCACTAGTCATTCTACTAACAGTTCTACAAATACTTCTGCTAGTAGTTCTCAAGCTAGTGCAGAAACTTCGACAAGTACAGCTAGTTCAAGTGAACAAGAAAGTAAACCTTCTCTTTCTAGGGAAACCCAACATAATCAACCTATACAAACTGGCTGGGTAAAAGAGGGGAACAAGTGGACTTTTTATAGTCAAACTGGTGTCAAATTTACAGATACCCTCTATGATGGTTATCTCTTTGATAGTCATGGCTACTTGCTTGAAAACAGCTGGTACCAAATGGGCAATAATTGGTACTATATCAATAGTTCAGGTAAATATTTATCCAACCAATGGAGCCAAATCAATGGCAAGTGGTATGCTTTTGATGGCTATGGTAGAATGTTGGCCAATATCTGGAAAGGCGATTACTACCTCAAATCCAGTGGTGCTATGGCAGATAAGGAATGGGTCTACGACCAAAGCTACTCTAGTTGGTTTTACCTAAAATCTGGCGGACGCTATGCCCAAAAACAATGGATTGGTTCCTACTATCTTAAATCTGGTGGCTACATGGCCCATAAGGAATGGATTTACGACCCAGACTATCAAGCTTGGTACTATCTTAAGGATGATGGTGTGTATGTTACAGGAACCTATGCTGTGGATGGTAAAAACCAGCTCTTCCAAGGGAATGGAAAATGGGTTCGTGAATTAGCACAAGGTTTTCAAAAAGGACATTACTCTAAAACTATCTTTCTCGATCCAGGTCACGGTGGTAAGGATCGCGGGGCTTATTACTATGGCATAGCTGAAAAAGAATTGAACCTACAGGTTTATCGTAAGCTACGTAAACAACTAGAAGGACTCGGCTATACCGTTCTCACCTCTCGAGATAGTGATATAGACGTTGATTTTATTACCGAGCGTTCTCGTATGGTCAACAAGACCAATGCTGACTTTTTCATCAGCCTTCATTTCAATGCAAAAGGGAATGATACAACCGTTAATCTGGGTATCCAGACCTATTCTTACAAGGATGAACCTGGTTTCCCTAGCAAGATTAACAAGGATTGGCACAACAATCCTGAACGGATGAGTGAAAGTAATCGTCTCGCAGCCGATATCCATTCTTCACTGCTAGCTGAAACTGGAGCTAGAGATGCTGGGCTCTTGCAAGCAACCTTTGCTGTTCTACGTGAAACAGCTAAACCAGCTGTTTTGCTAGAGATGGGATATATGGATAATCCAGAAGAAAACCAAAAAATCCGCAGCAGTGACTACCAAGATAAACTAGTTGAAGGGATTATCAAGGGAATCCAAAAATATTATGCTGGTAATTAAAACAGCTTAAGCCTCGAACTCATTCGGGGCTTATTTTTTATCTAAATCTAGTTCTTCTTTCTAGACCTATTTCCCTTTTCAGCTTATTCTTCCTAACTGTGCTATACTTAATTTATACTCAATGAAAATCAAAGAGCAAACTAGGAAACTAGCCGCAGGTTGCTCAAAGCACCGCTTTGAGGTTGCAGATAAAGTTGACGCGGTTTGAAGAGATTTTCGAAGAGTATTAGTACATTCTTTGAGATTGGAGTCAATATGAAAATCCATAAAACCGTCAATCCTGTTGCCTATGAAAATACCTATTACCTAGAAGGTAAAAAACACCTCATCGTTGTCGATCCTGGTAGCCATTGGGAAGCCATTCGTCAAACCATCGAGAACATCAACAAACCAATCTGCGCCATTCTATTGACCCACGCCCATTATGACCATATCATGAGTCTGGACTTGGTGCGCGAAACTTTTGGCAATCCTCCTGTCTATATCGCAGAGAGTGAAGCCAGCTGGCTCTATACTCCTGTCGACAATCTCTCTGGCCTCCCTCGCCACGATGATATGGCAGATGTGGTCGCAAAACCTGCAGAACACACTTTTGTCTTTCACGAAGAATACCAACTGGAGGAATTTCGTTTCACTGTCTTGCCAACACCAGGACATTCTATCGGTGGTGTTTCTATCGTCTTTCCTGATGCTCACCTAGTCTTGACAGGTGATGCTCTTTTCCGTGAAACAATCGGACGGACCGACCTTCCAACTGGTAGTATGGAACAACTCCTCCATAGTATCCAGACTCAACTCTTCACCCTCCCTAACTACGATGTCTATCCAGGGCATGGACCAGCTACTACTATTGCTCACGAAAAAACCTTCAATCCTTTTTTCTAGCAAGTTAAAACCCAAGGACAAAAATCCTTGGGTTTTGTTTTACCAAATAATCACGCGGTCTTCTGGTGAACGCCACATACCGTCGCCTTCTTTGACATCATAGGTTGTAAAGAAATCATCGAAGTTTGGTACTTGCACATTGACACGAAGTTTAGCTGGTGCGTGCACATCAACGCTAGCCAAAAGTTTCATAAATTCTGGACGACCTTTCATGCGCCAGATACGACCGAAGTTGTAGAAGAATTCTTCTGCCGAGAAGTCTGGTTCTCTCTTAGCTGCTTCAAGCGCCGCAGCGATTCCTCCCAAGTCAGCCACGTTTTCTGATACAGTCAATTTACCGTTGATGGTTGCACCATAAGAATCCTGTCCATCAAACTGGTCAATAACTTTTTGTGTTTTCTCCTTGAAGGCAGCATAGTCACTCTCTGTCCACCAATCCTTGAGGCTACCATTTTCATCAAAGGAAGCTCCGTTGGTATCAAAGGCGTGGGAAATTTCATGAGCAATAACTGCCCCAATACCCCCGTAGTTAGCAGAAGATGACTGATGCAAGTCATAGAAAGGTGCTTGCAAAATGGCCGCTGGGAAGACAATTAGGTTCTTCTGTGGATTGTAGTAAGCATTGACCATATGAGCAGGCATGCCCCACTCCTTGTAGTCTACAGGTTGGTTCCACTTGCTCCAACTGTGCTTGATTTCCACACGCGCAAAGGCTAGAGCATTGTCAAAAAGACTAGCAGTCTCATCCACTACCTTGTCCTTGTAGCGTTCTGGCAATTCTTCTGGGTAACCAATATAAGGCTTGATGACATTGAGTTTGACGATGGCCTTGTCACGAGTTTCTGGAGTCAACCAGTCATTTTTAGCCAAGCGTTCCTTATAGACATCAATCATAGTTGCCACTTTTTTCTCTACATCTGCCTTAGCCTCTGGAGAGAATTTTTCATGGGCATACCAAAGACCTAAGGCTTGTTTGAAAGGACCTTGTGCTAGTTGATAAGCTGCCTTGACCTTGTCTTTGGCTTCTGGAACTCCTGAAAGCGCACGGCTATAGGCACCTGACAAGACACGGATTTCTTCTGTTAAATAGCTGGTTGAAAGATTGACAACACTCAAAATTAAGGTTGCCTTGAGGAGAGGCCAAGCTTCTTCACTATAGAATTGCTCTGCTGCTTGCCAGAAACGTTCCTCGTCTACGATAACCTTGTCTGGCACTTGTCCAAGAACTGCTTGGAAGAAGTCATCCAAAGGTAGGGCAGGCGCGAATTTTTTGAAATCTTCATAAGAATATGGATGGTAGAGTTTAGCATACTCTGAACTTTCTTCATTAGAGAGCACTACTGCCGCCACGCGACGGTCCAATTCTAGTCTTTTCTCCAGCAAGTCTTCAATTTCTTCATCAGAGAAATCATAAGCCTTGAGAAGATTTGCGCTAGTTTCTTTCCAAAGAGTCAAGAGCTCTTCGCGTTGAGGATGGTCTTCAGCATAGTAAGTCGTATCTGGCAGAATCGTGCTTGGAGCGCTAGCCCATAAAACGTTGATTCTGGCATCCATAAAGTCTGGCGATACACCAAAAGGAAGGAAGTTTGGTTTTCCAGCAAGTTCAAACTCTGCTAGTCTAGCTGTAAAATCTGCAAAAGTCTCCAATTCTTGGAATTCTTTAAGAAGTGGTAAGACAGGTTTGATACCGTCAGCTTCTCTCTTGTCAAAATCACGAACTAGGTGGTGGTATTTGACAAAGTTTGCCAAGATAGCATCCTCAGGCACCTCTTCACCTGCCAACCACTTGTCTGTTGTCGCCAGCATCAGGTCTTCAATTTCCTGATCTAAATCAACAAAACCTCCCGTTTGAGACTTATCTGCTGGGATTTCAGCTGTCTGTTGCCATTCTCCATTGATTGCATCATAAAAATCGTCTTGATAACGTATCATCTTGTTCTCGCTTTCATTTGTACTTGTTTTTAGCTTAACAAAAATTACCTTGGAATGCAATTAAAAATGAACTTTCCTTTTCTATCATTTTTCAGTTATTATTTTAATTTTTTCAAAAATTAACTTGACTTAATTTTTTTTTTAAGGTATATTAAGAGACAGGAGGAATACAACTGTATGATACGTATCGAAAACCTCAGTGTCTCCTACAAAGAAACGTTGGCACTTAAGGATATTTCACTAGTGCTCCAAGGACCAACAATTACTGGAATCATTGGTCCTAACGGTGCTGGAAAATCAACACTTTTAAAAGGGATGCTGGGAATTATCCCACATCAAGGTCAGGCATTTCTCGATGACAAGGAAGTTAAAAAGTCCTTACATCGAATTGCCTATGTCGAACAAAAAATCAATATCGACTACAACTTTCCCATCAAGGTCAAGGAATGTGTCTCACTAGGACTCTATCCATCGATCCCACTCTTCCGAGCTTTAAAAGTCAAACATTGGAAGAAAGTGCAAGAAGCCCTTGAAATCGTCGGCCTAGCTGACTACGCTGAACGTCAGATCAGTCAACTGTCTGGAGGTCAATTCCAGCGAGTCTTGATTGCCAGATGTTTGGTTCAGGAAGCCGATTATATCCTCTTGGATGAACCTTTTGTTGGGATTGACTCAGTCAGTGAGGAAATCATCATGAATACGCTGAGAGATCTGAAAAAAGCTGGAAAGACGGTTCTCATCGTCCACCACGACCTCAGCAAGGTTCCCCACTACTTCGATCAAGTCTTGCTTGTCAATCGAGAAGTGATTGCCTTTGGTCCAACCAAAGAAACCTTTACCGAAGCCAATCTCAAAGAAGCTTACGGTAATCGACTATTTTTCAATGGAGGTGACCTATGATTGCAGAATTTATCGATGGATTGCAAAAATTCCATTTCTTACAAAATGCCTTGATAACAGCTATTGTCATCGGGGTCGTAGCTGGAGCTGTGGGATGTTTCATCATCCTACGCGGGATGTCACTCATGGGAGATGCCATTTCACATGCTGTCTTACCAGGTGTAGCCCTCTCCTTCATCTTGGGCCTTGACTTCTTTATCGGAGCCATTGTCTTTGGACTGCTAGCTGCCATCATCATTACCTACATCAAGGGGAACTCGATTATCAAAAGCGATACCGCCATCGGCATTACCTTTTCTTCTTTCTTAGCCCTCGGTATCATCTTGATTAGTGTCGCTAAAAGTTCAACTGACCTTTTCCATATCCTTTTCGGAAATATCCTGGCCGTCCAAGATACAGATATGTTTATTACTATGGGTGTAGGGGCAGCCATTCTCTTGTTAATCTGGATTTTCTTCAAGCAACTCTTGATAACATCCTTTGATGAACTCTTGGCTAAAGCCATGGGAATGCCTGTCAATTTCTATCACTACTTACTCATGGTACTCCTAACTCTCGTGTCTGTGACAGCCATGCAAAGTGTCGGAACTATCCTGATTGTAGCCATGCTGATTACCCCAGCTGCAACTGCTTATCTCTATGCTAATAGCCTGAAAAGCATGATTTTCCTTTCCTCAACCTTTGGAGCTACAGCTTCAGTTTTGGGACTCTTTATCGGCTATAGCTTTAACGTTGCAGCAGGTTCTAGTATCGTGCTTACAGCCGCTAGTTTCTTTCTCATTAGCTTCTTTATCGCTCCAAAACAACGATATTTGAAACTGAAAAATAAACATTTGTTAAAATAAGGGGCAAAACCCCAATAAATTGGAGGATCTAATGAAAAAATTAGGTACATTACTCGTTCTTTTTCTTTCTGTCATTGCTCTTGTAGCATGTGCTAGCGGAAAAAAAGATGCAGCTTCTGGTCAAAAACTAAAAGTTGTTGCTACAAACTCAATCATCGCTGATATTACTAAAAATATTGCTGGTGATAAGATTGATCTTCACAGTATCGTTCCTGTTGGTCAAGACCCACACGAATACGAACCACTCCCTGAAGACGTTAAGAAAACTTCTCAAGCTGATTTGATTTTCTATAATGGTATCAACCTTGAAACAGGTGGCAATGCTTGGTTTACAAAATTGGTAGAAAATGCTAAGAAAACTGAAAACAAAGACTACTTTGCAGTCAGCGAAGGCGTTGATGTTATCTACCTTGAAGGTCAAAACGAAAAAGGCAAAGAAGATCCACACGCTTGGCTTAACCTTGAAAACGGGATTATTTTTGCTAAGAATATCGCAAAACAATTGAGCGCTAAAGACCCTAGCAACAAGGAATTCTACGAAAAAAATCTCAAAGAATATACTGATAAGCTAGACAAACTTGACAAGGAAGCTAAAGAGAAATTTAACAACATCCCTGCTGAGAAGAAATTGATCGTAACCAGCGAAGGATGCTTCAAATACTTCTCTAAAGCCTACGGTGTCCCAAGTGCCTATATCTGGGAAATCAACACTGAAGAAGAAGGAACACCTGACCAAATCAAGACCTTGGTTGAAAAACTTCGCCAAACAAAAGTTCCTTCACTCTTTGTAGAATCAAGTGTGGATGACCGTCCAATGAAGACTGTTTCACAAGACACAAACATCCCAATCTACGCACAAATCTTTACTGACTCTATCGCAGAACAAGGTAAAGAAGGCGATAGCTACTACAACATGATGAAATACAACCTTGATAAGATTGCTGAAGGATTGGCAAAATAATACTCTTCGAAAATCAAATTCAAACCACGTCAGCTTTATCTGCAACCTCAAAGCGGTGCTTTGAGCAACCTGCGGCTAGCTTCCTAGTTTGCTCTTTGATTTTCATTGAGTATAAGCCTCTGAAAAACGTCATTCTCACATGAGCTGGCGTTTTTTCTATGCCCATATTTCCGGTCAAATCATTGGAAAATTCCGGCTGTTTCAGCTAAAATGGAAGAAAAAAGATTGGAGTATCCTATGGTAACTTTTCTCGGAAATCCTGTGAGCTTTACAGGTAAACAACTACAAGTCGGCGACAAGGCGCTTGATTTTTCTCTCACTACAACAGACCTTTCTAAAAAATCTCTGGCTGATTTTGATGGAAAGAAAAAAGTCTTGAGTGTCGTGCCTTCTATCGATACAGGCATCTGCTCAACTCAAACGCGTCGTTTTAATGAAGAACTGGCTGGACTGGATAATACGGTTGTCTTGACTGTTTCAATGGACCTCCCTTTTGCCCAAAAACGTTGGTGTGGTGCTGAAGGTATTGAAAATGCCATCATGCTCTCAGACTATTTCGACCATTCCTTTGGACGTGATTATGCTCTCTTAATCAATGAGTGGCACCTATTGGCACGCGCAGTCTTTGTCCTTGATACCGACAATACGATTCGCTACGTTGAATACGTGGACAATATCAACTCTGAACCAAACTTCGAAGCCGCAATTGCAGCTGCTAAAGCCCTATAGAAAAAATCCTCTGTCACAAAGAGTTCCCTACTCTTTGAAACGGAGGATTTTTCTTATTCTTTAATTATTGTTTATTTTGAAATGAATCCTTCAAAATCTTTTAGTTGAAAATTATATTTTTCAGTGAGTAACACATTATCCACTGCAACATCTTCTCCCAATGGGTAAATATTTCTTTTGAAACGGTTGTAGGAGGAAAATCTCTCCTACACTATTATTGATTCTGAGAGAAAATTGCAAAATATCATCTACCAAACTTTCAATTATTAAGATTTTTTGCAGTTTAAAGGATTTTTATTTCAGACGATCCATCGTGAACACTTCATCAGCCATCTCCCAAATTGCCGGATTATGTGTTGCGATAATGATTAGCCTATTATCATCTCGAAGAGATAGCAAAATCTCCATAATCAACTGAGAGGTTGCTGGGTCTATTGAAGCTGTTGGCTCATCCGCCAGAATAAGGGGTGGATTCTTTAAGATAACTTTTGCCAAGGCAACCCGTTGCGATTCTCCGCCCGATAACTCAAAGATGCGCTTATCTAGGTCAAGATAAGCCAGGCCGACCTGTTCTAAAGCCTGCTTCTGCCTCAACCGCTGTTCCGACCGACTCAACTTTTGACCAATGAGACCTAGCTTAAGGTTTTCTTCAATACTTTGGTTTTCAATTAAGCCAAAGTTCTGGAAGAGGTAGCCCAATTCGTGACGGAAAAAATCACTCGATTTATAATTGGCCAAGTCTTTACCTCGGTAAAAAATCGTGCCATCATAAGATTCTAATTTCCCAATCATGTTCATCAAGGTTGTTTTTCCGCTACCACTTGAACCAATTAAGGCATAGACTTTTCCAGCCTCAAATGTTATTGAAAGATTCGAAAATAACTCTCGTTCTCCAAAAGATTTACTCACCTGTTTAAGTTCAATCATATTAACCTCCCTTCAAAACAAGCATGGACATCTTGTTTTCTTTCTGCATTTGTACATGTAACTGTAAAAGAGATAGACCAGTAAAGAGTAACGAGACTAAGAAAGCAACTACTATCTCTACCATAAGAAATATACTCGCAACAAATCCCAGTAAAAACACACCCAGTTGAGCAAAGAGATAAGTGCGATGGATTTCTAAGAACCTGAGACCTGCAATGCGTTTGATAAAAATGGCACGTCTAAATTCTTCAAAGTAGAGCCTATTCATAGTGTTAAACAACAAGATTGAAGTTGCAATCCCAAGCACAGCTCCTGCTAGCATTACCCAACGTTCCCTCTGGATATTATCCAATAATGTGATGTAGTTGTGGTAACCTGTTTGCATTTCTGAGACCCAATTTTCAATGCCTTGTCTCTGGATAAGCTCCTGGGCATCAGACAATTGATTAAAGAGAACGTAGTTCTGTACTGCGTCTACCCAAAACAAAACGGACTGTGGACCAGTTGATTGGGGTGTTATAACAATGATGATTGGATCTTTCAAAAACTGCTGGTAAGAAATAGGGGTCGTATTATACACAAAACGATCCTGACCTGATTCCAAATAACCTACCGTAGCAGTCATTTGCTGTCGTTCATCTTGACTAGACATGCGACTGGTTAAGTCGTCTTCAAAAACAGATTTATAATGTTCTTCCTCTGAACGGAGGTGTTCAGGCAGCAATAAGACAAACTCCCCTACATCAAGGTGATTCATCTTTTGCTCAATAGTTGTATCTACAGGAATGTTTTGACGCTTCAAGTATTGCGGTGTGACGATAAGGACATTGCCATTCGGGCTGTAATCATGCCATTCTGTAGAGGTTGCCAAGTTTTTGGAGGAAGCCATGCCATTTTGCAAAGTACGGTCAATTAACTGGTGTCTAGATAAGAAAGCCTTTTGTTCTGAAACAGCCAGATCCATCAATTGATACCAAGTTCTGAATTTCCTTTGAGCTTGTTCATCAAAACCAGGACTCGTTCCTTCACGGCTGATTGATAGGATAGTCAGTTGCCTTTCCTGACTCCAAACCTCTTGTCCAATCCGATGCTGTTGCCAGGCTTGGGAATACTTTAAGCTACTCCCTATTCCCAGCGTTACAATAATAATCGCTAATAGTTGACCGATTAAAATCAAACTAATGATTCCTCTGACAGGCACTTGCCCTTTTATAATCTGCATCAGGTGTATCTTTTTTATCCCAACTGCGAAGAGTTGAGCGAAAAACAGGGAGATCGACAACAAGATGAGATTATAACTGAGCAAGCCTTCTCCTATGGTCATTAGGGATTGCGTTGGAAGCGACAGAATTTTTTGCATAAGAATGGCGAGCACGCCAGCTAAACTGAAACCAACAGCTATCCCTTTCAAATCCTCACCAACTGGTCTAAGGAAAATGGACCACCGTTTCTCTCCTGAAATGAGGCGAATGCCCGACGACCGTAATTGGCTAATTTGACTAATTAAAGTCAGTGCTACAAAGGTTAAGATGAAAATCAATAGACTGATTAACTGAAATCCGTTACTAAAGATAGCCATTAACGTAGATAGTTTAGATGGAATTATCAGGTGCATGTTAGTCAAGCCAAGTTGACTTAGCTCCTCCCTTAGCAAGTGAATATCTAGGTTTCCATCGAATACAAAATAGTTTGTTTCAACACTACTACTTTGAGCATCTTCTAGATTTTTTTCCTGTAGCCCATCAGGCAACTTTCCGTTCCCAAAGGTCGTATAAGAAAAAACTGTAGTACCTTCTGAGTTAAGATCTTGGTGTTGAATCGCAATAAAGCTATCCGTTTCTTCTGCTAGTTTTTCCAAGCGTGTAGCAACATGCTGAAAAGTTGTTTCAGGGGAAGAATCACGTACAACAACGTTGGGGTAATAATAGGAGACATATGTATCAGTCCAAATGGTAAATACCCAAACAAAGAACAAACTAGCAAGCAGGTTGGATATGAGTATAAATAATTTTTTCATAGTGCATTCCTTATTCTAAAGCAGAGGGCAGAAATACCCCTGCCCTCTATAAACTAGCAAGCTTACTAAACTATTGATAAAAGAATCTTCTTCAATTATTCTTTACCATCCCGCATCAAATGTAACTTGCTCCCCAAAATTTGTATTAACAAACGCATAGGCCGCACTACGTGCTCCTACATAAGCTGTTTTTGATTGTCACGTCCATTACTTCCAACATAGGCCCAGTGATTCCGTGAACCATGATAATAATTCGAAAATGCTCCCCAATTATTTGGATCATGATGGCCTCCATAGGTCCACTCGCCACCACGGTGAGAAACTGCCAAAACAGGAAGAGCCAAACTAAATGCCAAAACGGCAAGGGATGATGCAACTACTTTTCTAATTTTTAACATATTATTCCTCCTCTGAATGAAATATTATGAAAAAGAGCGAAATGCAACTACATATTTTAATTAGAAATCTCAGTCTGAATTATAGTATCCTATTTTTTCCTCCTTTCTAACTGCACGTTCCTTTCTACAGGCAGAGACCTAATTTTATAAACTAATCTTAAATACTTTAGATTTTGTAACTCATAATTTTCAACAGTTGGTTAGCTATGAAAGCATTTTATCAAACATCTCCATTCTTATATCTATCTGGTATTGTTACAAGCTCTCATCAGAATACCTTTCTCTAAATAGTTGAATTTTAAAGTAATACAAAATCAATCAGCCTTCCTAACATCAAGACCATTGGACTTCTTTTGTGATTGTACTCGAACTTCCAATTGTCTATTCTTCTGAACAAACTCTTGATAGGGAATTGTATTACCAAATGCAAGAACACTTAGTAATGCAAATGTAACTAATTTTTTAATTCCACGTTTTTTTCTCATGCAATGAAACCCTTTTCTGTTTCCTTGTTTTTATTTTAACAGATATATTTTATTTAGCCAAGCATTTTTATGTGATTATTGACTTTTTTTATTTTTTATTACTATATAGAATTATTTTTCTTTAACTTGCTATTTTGAACTAAAAATTTTATAATAAAATTAAGCAAATAGGAAGGTTTATTATCTTTAATGAATACACTCGCAGAGAAATTCAGATTGAAAAGAAAAGAGTTGAGACTCTCCCAACAAACTCTTGCAGAAGGAATTTGTGAACAAAGCCAGATTAGTAAAATTGAGAGAGGGCATTTCATTCCCTCCGCAGACCTTTTGTTCAAACTCTCACAACGGCTCGAAGTGCCATTAGATTATTTTTTTAATGAACAAATTGAAATTAAATCTAACCTCTCTAATTTCAAGCAATTATCTGCTCACCTATTAGATGACAGAAATTATGACAATTTGGAATATATTTATAGAATAGAGATTGAACGAAGTACTTTTCTAACACTAGAAGACCGAACTTACCTTGAATGGATTAAAGCTATTATTGACTTCTATCAATATGACAGTAAGTGTGAGGCAATTTCTTCATTGGAAAATATATTATTAAAAGTCTCTTCAAATACTCTGATTTATTTAAAGGCATTGAATACTCTATCTAATTTCTATTCCTTAGTGGGTCGTGAACAAGAATATGAGGCAAACTACTCTCATTTAATGGAGTTATATCAGACAAAAAATTTTGAACATCAAGAGTTTTTATTTGGCTACATCAGAGTTCGTTACAACTACGCTCACTACCTAGTGTCAAAGGAAAAATATAACGAAGCCATCCAAGAAGCTCTTGAGACGATTGAACTTTGTAAACAAAGACAGACAAGCTACCAACTGGCTCCTCTACTTATTCTTGTAGGAAATGCTGGAGCCAAATTTCTAGACAAAGAACAAATCAAAAATTATTATATAGAAGCAAGAGAGTTATGTAAGATTTATAACAATCCTTTAATGTTGATGAAGATAGAAAATTATTTGAAAGAATTAGATACTGTTTAGTTAATCTTGACATCATAGTTTTTCTGAAACATTAAATAACCTGTAAGGCTGATAGTGAAATTAATACTATCAGCCTTATAATTATGTGACTATTAGTCCGTCTCGCTCCGCTAGGTGCGAGACAAAAAAACCACCCGCTATGCGGGTGGTCATGATTTACGAGTAAATTCAAGTTCGATCTGATAAAAACAACTAAATTACTCTACAGATTTCAAGGCTTCAAGCATATCAACCTTTCTCAGATGATGATTGACGAAGAAACCAAGCAAGGTCAAAATGATGCTTACTGCTGCCACTGGGATTACATAGACTTCCCAGCCTACCTGCGGATAAAAGAGAATAGTCGCAGGCGAAATCATTTGAATCAAAAATTGATGTAAATAGAAACCAGATACCAGACCAAGTACAATTCCCACAAGGGACAGCACAATCGTCTCACGATAAATGTAGAGGGTGACTTCATTATTGTGAAAACCGAGAACCTTGATAGTGGAGAGTTCACGGATTCTCTCAGCCACGTTGATATTAGTCAGATTGTAAAGGATAACGATAGCCAACAGAACCGATACGATGACCAAGATGGTCATGGTCTGATTGAGTGAGCTAGCGACGGAGTCAAAGAGTCGAATGGCTGAAGTATTTTGGACGACGCTGGACACCGCAGCTTGATTCATAAGCAAACCAGCCTGCCTTTCGATACTAGGCGCACTGGTATCCCTTAACGAGACCAAATAAGTGTTGGCTTGGGGTAGCTGGCCGTAAATTTGCACATAGCTAGCCTGACTCATATAAATAAAGTGACCAACGTAGTTCTCAGCAATAGCAGCGACCTTTAGCTTCTTACTTTCAATTTCTAGAGTCTGTCCAACCTTGACACCTGCCAGCTGGGCAAGTTTAGCTGTAATAACGACGCCATCTTTTAATGTCAGATCCTGCTGATGATGTTGAAGATGGATAAAAGGCGTCAAATCTTCCTTCTCTGTCATCATAAGGGTAATAGTCTGAAGACCAGCCTTGCCTTTAAAATCCTTGTCTAGCGTTTTAGAATAGATTTTCTGGTAGTCTTGGATTTCCTGCCCTTTCAACACTTCTTCCAACTCTGCCTTGTCTTGATTGGTCGCACTAGGATTTTCAGAGACAATCATTTGATACTGTTGGATTTGTTGAAACTGTCTAGACGGAACTCCTGCTACAGAGGATTGGATTCCTAAACCTGCAAAAAGCAGAGCAACTGAACCTGCCACACCAAAGATTGTCATCAACATCCGTTGCTTATAACGGAAGATATTGCGGGCTGTTACCTTATGGGTAAAACTGAGACGACGCCAGATAAAACCGATGCGCTCCAGTAAGATTTTAGCTCCTTTGACAGGTGGTTTAGGCAGTAAAAGCTGGGCTGCTTCATCGTGTAGTTCCCTACGAGCCACCAGGTAGGCCGGTAACACACTCGCCAACCAACTTAAACCAAGAGCTAATAAACTATAGCTCCAATAGAACTGAATCTGGGTTTCTCCCACTACCATACCTTTTGTAATGACACTTGAAATTACACTGGCTAGTAAATAATGGCCAAGTATACTACCTAGAGCTGTTCCGACAGTCCCAGCTACTAGGCCGTAGAGGAGAAACTTGGCGATAATATCCTTGCTACGATAGCCCAAGGCCTTAAAAATACCTGCATGTGTTCTCTCTTCATCCACAAAGCGAGTCATTGTTGTAAAGGTCACCATAGCTGCTACAGCATAAAGCACTACAGGAAAGATATTGCCCACTGCCCGAATACTGGCTGAAGCATTACTGTACATGAGGTAGCCTTGACCGCCAGGCATGGTCTGACGATTATAGACTTGATACTTGGGCTCAGCTAAATCATCCAAGACTTGCTGATGTTTTTCTAATTTTTCCTTTTCTTGGGCTAGATTTTGTTCAGCCTGCTTTAGTTTGTCCTCTTCCTTGCTCAATTCCTTCTTGGCTTGGGTAAGTTGAGAACTAGCCTGCTCTCTCTGATTTTGAGGAAGCAAGGCTAGTTGACTTTCCTGAGCCTGTAAACGAGCTTGAGCAGTTGCTAAACGACGCTTGCCTTCCTGCAAATTAGTATCAGCCTTGTCAAGGGTCTCTTGGCCTTTGTCTAGAGACTCTTGTCCTTCTTTTTTCAACACTTGCAGACGTGCCTTGCCATTATCTGACAAAGCTTGTTCTAGGTCTTCCTGATGCTGTTTGGATTTTTCTTCATAAGTTGCTGAAAAAGCATTTAAACCTGACAAATCTTGATATTTTAAACGAGCTATATTGTAGACTTTCTGATCAAACTGACTAGGTAAAATCACCCCATAAGCTGTCAGAGTCCCACTTCCACTTCCTGCGTAGCCCATATCTCGCTGGGAGAGGATTTCAGCTGAATCCACAAAACCAGTAATGGTATAAGTATGGTCTTTTAAAGAGGAATGACCCTCTTCTTTTTCTTTAAAACTAATCTCCTGTCCCACGCTGTATTGGCCTTGCAAATGAGTGGCCAATGCGATTTCCTTGTCTGACTGAGGAAGTCGTCCCTCTCTTAGCTGAAAGGTTGAAATTCGCTCTGGTTTGGAGTACAGCCGAATGGCATTCTGCCCATTCTCCATAGTCACATCTGTCAAATAGCCAAACTCAACCTCTGCGCCCTGGGTCTGTTCTAGTTCTTCTTGATCTGCTTGATCCAAACCATAATTAGACATAACTGCCAAATCCAAGGTTTGAGCAGTT
Source organism: Streptococcus mitis (assembly GCA_032511625.1). Taxonomy (GTDB): domain Bacteria; phylum Bacillota; class Bacilli; order Lactobacillales; family Streptococcaceae; genus Streptococcus; species Streptococcus mitis_DL. The sequence goes on from JAWFOO010000002.1 coordinate 164,935, forward strand.
GTTAAATAAGCATTAGCTGTTGCCTCCATGTTGGGGCTAGTCACTTTGAGGCCTACAAGGGCTAGAGATCCCAACATCATCAAGGTCAAGATGGATAAGAAACGCCCCTTGGAGCCTGTGAAAGACTGAATTAAGTCCTTCCAATAGGTTTTTCGCTTGATCATGCTAGTACTCCAAACTGTCGATATCCTGAGGATGCTCGTTGATCACCACATCCTTGACACTGGCATCGTGCATATGAATCACGCGATCAGCAATGGGCGCCAAAGCTCCATTGTGAGTCACGATGATCACCGTCGCTCCCTTTTGACGAGACATATCTTGGAGAATTTTCAAAACCTGCTTACCCGTCTGATAATCCAAGGCGCCTGTCGGTTCATCACAAAGGAGAATTTTAGGATTTTTGGCTACCGCGCGTGCAATGGAGACTCGCTGTTGCTCCCCTCCAGAAAGCTGGGCTGGAAAGTTATTGAGACGATGAGCCAGACCTACATCTGTCAAGACCTGTTCAGGATTCAAGGCATCTGTCACGATTTCTGAAGCCAACTCCACATTTTCCTTAGCGGTTAGATTGGAAACTAGATTATAAAACTGAAAAACAAATCCTACATCATTGCGGCGGTAATTGGTACGCTGGTGGGAACTATAGTCTGCAATATTGGCACCATCAATCCAGATTTCCCCTTCATCATTAGTATCCATCCCCCCAAGAAGGTTAAGAACCGTTGACTTGCCTGCACCAGACGCACCTAGAATAATAACCAATTCACCCTTTTCAATCTCAAAATTCACATCGCGATTGGCCACAATCTCCGTGTCCCCAACCTGGTAACGCTTGTAACAGTGTTTCATCTCAATATAAGCCATAAGCCCCACCCTCTCTCAAACAAATTATACTACTCGAAAATCTCTTCAAACCACGTCAGCTTCCATCTGCAACCTCAAAACACTGTTTTGAGCAACCTGCGGCTAGCTTCCTAGTTTGCTCTTTGATTTTCATTGAGTATTACTTCCTATTACCATTATAACGCTTTTTCAACTAGTTGGAAACTGCTTACATTCTCAAATCCTTATTAAAAGGCAGTCTCAAACTACTGCCTTCTATCACCTTCTTAAAAATAAAATTGAACAAGATCACCTTCTGCTGTTGCCACCGAAATACAATCTTTCCCCATGCATTTCGCTTTTATTTTTTCTTTATCCAATTTAATCACACTCTTCTCAATACCTGGATAAGAGACTCGCAATTCTCCCCCACTTCTTGATAAAATGGTCAACTGTAAGAGTTTTTTATCCGCCCACCTCATGCTAACTTCAAAATGTCCACGTGCCATTAAGCCTGAAACGGAACCTGTTGACCATGCATCGGGTAGGGCGGCTAGAGGTACCAGATAAGCTGTATGAGACTGGAGCAACATTTCTGCCATGCCACTAGTAGCACCAAAATTACCATCTATTTGAAAAGGAGGATGGCTACACCAAAGATTTGGCAAAGTGGATGACTTTAACTGGTCTGCTAATAATTTATAGGCTCGATTGCCATCTCCTAGACGCGCCCAAAGATTGATCTTATTAGCCTTGGACCAGCCTGTGCCGCCATCTCCACGATTATTGAGGCTAGCACGCGCCGCTTCAAGATACTCTTGTCCCTTGTAGCTAAAGAGATTTCCAGGATAGAGTCCCACTAGATGGGAAGCGTGCCGATGCTGGGCCTCCACTTTTTCATTTTGAAAATATTGCTCTTCCTCCTCATACCACTCCCTGATTCGACCAGATTGAGTGATTTGAAGAGGATTAAGCAAATCAAACTTCTCCTTGACTTCCGTCAACAAGTCCTCATCCAGTTCCAATTTCTGAGCAGCCTGAATAAAATCATGAAATAACTGCCAAATCAGAGATTGGTCATAGGTATTGCCAATCGAAATCGGCCCATGTTCTGGCGAATAAGACGGAGAAGAGACCCAACGCTGCGCCTGCTGATCCTTATGTAAAAAGACATTCCAAAAACGAACCGTTTCCCTTAACATGGGATAAATTTTCTCCCTGAGATAGTCTTGGTCCCTATAAAATGAATAGGCTTCATAAACAGTTTGCATCATCCACGCATTGGCAGCTGGTGACCAACCCCAATAGTAATCCCAACCAGGTGCCGTCCAACCAAAGGGTGTCGCTTGAGTATGAACCAACCAACCGTTCTCCTCCCCTTCCTGAGAGACGATTGCTGCATACCTTGCAGCCGCTAGACGACCATAGACACGCAAATCATCTATATAGTTGATGACTGGGAAAGCCGTCTCTAGGAGATTGGTAACATAGGCTGGCCAATAATTCATCTGCAGGTTGATATTCAAGTGATAGTCCGAATTCCAAGGAGGATTATCGACTGCATTCCAGACCCCTTGTAGGTTAGCTGGTAGAGCATCTGGACAATCTCTGGAAGAACTAATCAGTAAATACCGTCCATACTGGAAGAACAACTCCTCCAAAGCCTGCCCCTCTTGTGGCTTATAATTTTTTAACAAATCATCTGTAGTGGATGCATCAATCTCAGCTCCCAAATCCAATTGAACACGCTGGAATAAGGCTTGGTAGTCCTCAATATGCCTTGATTTCAATTGGGCATAGCCCTTTTCTTTAGCTATCTCCACTAAGTCCTTTACCTGTTGCTCTAAATCTATTTTCTTGCGATAATTACTAGCAGGATTTTGGGCAAAATCAGTCTTAGCAGCCAAGAAAAGATTGGCATAACTGGCTCCTGATATCTGAACCTTATCTGACCAAACTCTAATATCCCCATCTGTTTCCCAAGCTAGACAACTAGCAAATTGGAGGGCATTGTCCTTGACCCGCCCCTTCAACAAGATATGAGAAGCAGAGATATCCAGCTGGCATTTCTTATAATCAGACTTCTCCTGCTCATACTTTCCATCAGAAGCCAAATCACGACTTAGCGACAGTTCTATAGTAAAATCTAGAGTTTCCGCCCCTTCCTTAGTAAAGCGCTGAACCAAGAGATCATCTGGAAAACTCGCAAAAGCTTCACGTTCAAATTTCGTTCCCTTATAGACATAAGAAGTCGTCGCAAGCGCCTTGCTGATATTAAGCTGTCTCTGGTAATCCGTCACCTGAGACAAAGTTGTACCTTGCTGGCTGAACTCAATGAAAATATCTCCAAAGGACAGATAGGTCCCATATTGACTCGTTTGGGGCCCAACTAGGTGCTGTTCAGCCAGTTCCTTAGCCCGATTGTAATCTCTCTTTTCCAAAGCCTGCCGAATCTCAGCTAAAAAACCATACTGGTCCTGAAGATTTCCACCCTGATAATCGGAACTATCAGGAAGTGGACCACCAGACCAGAGACTTTTTTCATTGAATTGAATCCGCTCAACCCCTATAAGGCCAAATACTTTTGCCCCTAAAGAACCATTGCCTATTGGTAAAGCCTCTTCTTCCCAACCCTTATATGTTGTTGACGCTGGTTGCTTGTAAGCCAATACATAATCTTGTTTTTTATTCCTTATCATACTTCCATACTAACATAAAAAGCCTAGAAATCAATTCTAGACTTACATTTTTTTATTTTCCAAGGTAGTATTCAGAAACTACGTTCAATTTTTCGTCAAATTCGAATACCAATGGTGGGAAGTTAGGGATTTCCACGTCCATGATTTCGTCATCTGACAAACCTTTGATGTGTTTTACAAGGGCACGGATTGAGTTACCGTGAGCTCCTACGAATACGTTTTTACCATCTTTAAGAGCTGGAGCGATTTTATCTTCCCAGAATGGAAGGGCACGTTCCAAAGTCACTTTCAAGTTTTCAGCATCTGGGATAACTGAGTCGTCAAGTGAAGCGTAACGACGGTCAGTGTGAGCTGAGTGCTCATCATCACGATCCATGTTTGGAGGCAATACATCGTATGAACGACGCCAGATGTGAACTTGCTCATCACCAAATTGTTCAGCAGCTTCAGCTTTGTTTTTACCAGTCAAACCACCGTAGTGACGTTCGTTCAAACGCCATGATTTTTCAACTGGAACCCACAATTGGTCAGAAGCTTCAAGAGCCAAGTTAGTTGTTTTGATCGCACGTTTCAATACTGAAGTATAAGCTTGGTCAAATTCGATACCAGCTTCTTTGATCAATTTACCAGCGTCAATCGCTTGTTGTGTACCTTTTTCAGACAAATCAACATCAGCCCAACCAGTGAAAAGGTTAGCTTTGTTCCATTCAGACTCACCGTGGCGAGCAAAAACCAATTTTACCATTAGATGGATTCTCCTTTAAATTTTCCGAGGTTTCCCCTCGTTTATCTATTCTATTTTACACAATTTTTCACAAAAAAGCTAGTCAAAACCAAAAAGGAAAGGACTGTTTGGCAATCCTTTTCCTTATTAGTATCATACAACAACCTTATTTCTCTTCAAATCCTTCTGCGACTGCGTCCGCAAAATTTTCTTCTACGATGCTTGCACAGTGGTCACAGATAACTGCGTGGTAGCTGCGTTTTGCTGTTGTTGGGTCGATACGACGGCAACGGTCACATACTTGGCCTGCAGCACGTTCAACTGTAAAGGCTACATCTTCGAAGCTAACGGCAGATTCTGGAGCTGGTCCTTCTGCGATGGTCAAGTCTGACACGATTAAAAGTTGAGCTACATTGCTGTTTACTGCTTCGAGTAGAGTTTTCACCACTTCATTTGGATAAACTGTCAAGTGAGCTTCAAGTGATTTACCGATTACTTTTGCATTACGAGCTTCTTCCAAGGCTTTTTGAGCTTGTCCACGGAAGTCCATGAAGGCTGCCCATGTATCCAAGATTTCTTCTTGGTTAGCAAAAGTTTCTGCTTCTGGCAATTCTGACAATTGAACGAAGTCTTCAGCTTCAAACTCAAGATATGACCATATTTCCTCCGCAGTGTGAGGAAGGATTGGTGTCAAGAGTTTGGTGATTTTCACAAGAATGTCATAGAAGACAGTCTGCATTTGATGACGTTCCAGTGATTTTGCACCTTCGATATAAACAACGTCCTTAGCAAAATCAAGGTAGAATGCTGATAAATCAACGTTGATAAAGTTCACCAAGGCCTTGTAGATTGTCAAGAATTCAAAGTTTGCATAAGCATCACGAATGGTCTTAACAAGCTGGTTAAAGCGAATCGTCATGTACTTATCAACTGAACGAAGTTCATCGTAAGCGACTGCATCTTGAGCTGGGTTAAAGTCAGAAGTATTGGCAATCAAGAAACGAAGGGTGTTACGAATCTTACGGTAAGTTTCAGAGACTTGGCTCAAGATATCCATAGAGATACGTACATCATTGCTTGAGTCTACACTTGTTACCCAAAGACGCAAGATTTCCGCACCAAATTGTTTTTCAACATCGCTTGGAGCAATGGTATTTCCAAGAGATTTAGACATCTTCTCACCTTTACCGTCAAGAGCAAAACCTTGTGACAAGATTTGTTTGTAAGGTGCTACGCCATGGTTGGCAACAGATGTGATGAGTGATGAGTTGAACCAACCACGGTACTGGTCAGAACCTTCTAGGTAAAGGTCTGCTGGGTAAGTCAACTCAGGACGGTTTACCACAACTCCATTCCATGATGAACCTGAGTCAAACCAAACGTCCATGATATCTGTTTCTTTTTTGAACTCACCATTTGGTGAACCTGGATGAGTAAATCCTTCTGGTAAGAGGTCTTTGGCATCACGTTCCCACCAAATGCTTGAACCATGTTCCTCAAAGAGTTGAGCCACGTGTTCAATCGTTTCAGCAGTCATGATCGCTGTACCATCTTCAGCGTAGAAGATAGGAAGTGGAACACCCCAAGCACGTTGACGAGAGATAACCCAGTCGCCACGGTCACGAATCATATTGTAAAGACGAACTTTACCCCATTCTGAGTGGAATTTCACTTTTTCAATTTCGTCCAAGATTTCTTGGCGGAATTTAGAAACTGAGGCAAACCATTGTGGTACTGCACGCCAGATGATTGGTTTCTTAGTACGCCAGTCAAATGGATATGAGTGAGAGATTTCTTCTTGGGCAAGAAGGAGGTTACCAAGTTTTTCAATAACAGTTGGAACTACCTTTTCATAGAATTGACCTTCAAACTCAGGACCAGCATTCTTCATCATGATACCACGTTCGTCAACAGTCACTGCGACTTCAAGACCATTAGCAATACCAACATTGTAGTCATCCTCACCAAAACCAGGTGCTGTATGGACAATACCAGTACCAGAGTCAGTTGTAACGTGGTCACCAAGGATAACCAACTCATCTACAGCTGTATCCCATGGGTGTTCTGTTACGATGTGGTTCAATTCTTGACCACGGTAAGTTGCCAACACTTGAACATCAGCCCAGCCAAATTTCTCAGACAAGCTAGCCAACAATTCTGCAGCAACCACAAACTTACGAGCTTCACCAGCAGGTTGAACCAAGACGTAATCAATATCCGCTCCAACAGTCAAACCACGAGAAGCTGTGATAGTAAATGGAGTAGTTGTCCAAACTACGATATAAGTATCTGTATCTAGAACACCTTTGCCATCTTTTACCTTATTGGCATAGTAAAGGGAAGTTGAAACCAAGTCATGGTATTCAATCTCTGCTTCAGCAAGGGCAGACTCAGATGACCATGACCAGTAAACTGGCTTGGCACCACGGTAGATATAACCTTTATTAGCCATCTCACCAAATACACGGATTTGGGCTGCTTCATAGTCAGGAGTCAAAGTCACATATGGATTTTCCCAGTCACCAGAAACACCCAAACGTTTAAAGTCTTCACGTTGTTTATCTACTTGAGAAAGAGCGTATTCACGGCAAAGTTTCAAGTACTCAACCAAGTCCATTTCTTTACGTTTGACACCTTGTTTTGCCAAAACTTGCTCGATTGGCAGACCATGAGTATCCCAACCTGGGATAAATGGTGCGTAAAAACCTGACATTGATTTTGAACGAACAATGATATCTTTTGAAATCTTGTTCATAGCGTGTCCAACGTGAATATTTCCGTTCGCGTATGGAGGGCCATCATGCAAGGTGAAATGAGGTTTTCCTTGGTTCAATTCTTGACGACGTTGATAAAGTTTTGCATCTTCCCATTCCTTTTGCCAAACTGGCTCTTTGGTAGGAAGTCCTGCACGCATTGGGAAAGCTGTTTTCCCAAGGTTAAGGGTATCTTTGAGTTTCATGGTATCTCCTTTATAAATAATAACAAATTAAAAACCACGACTGCCAAAAAGGACGAAAATCGTGGTACCACCTTTATTCGGAAAAAGATTTAGTCTTTCTCCCTCATATCCCGTAACGTGGGAAACGTCAAATCTTACTAGCTTCAGACTTGAGTTTTTGAGAGGATAATCTTATCGTTAGGGAATGCAGGACTCACACCATCTCCTGCTCGCTGGAAATATAAGGATAAGATATTGTTCTCATATTATTTCTTATAAAATTGTAACAGATTCTTGCGGTGCCGCAAAACCTGGTTCTGAGCTTACAGCTTCAGTAGCTGGTGTTGGTCCTGAATAATGGCTTGGAGCTACTTCTGGCTCTTCATACATTGGACCAACTGGATGAGCTGGGCTTTCTTCAAAAACCGGAGCTGGTGAAACCACTTGTTCCTGCTCAGCTCTTGCTTCGGCTTCTGCAAGTTCCTTATTAGCCGCTTCGATACGCGCTTGCAACTCAGCCATTTCCTCGGGAGAAAACTGGCGAGTAATATCAATTGGTTCTTCCTCTGGATGTTGTTGCAAGACAGAGTCACCTAAGACTTCACTGACCACTTCTTTGAAAGCTTCATCACTTGTCTGAAGATAAGTCGCTGTTGGACGAAGAATATCTTCCCAATCTGAAGATTCAACAATTGCTAACTGGCTCTCAATTGTAGATTTAAGACGTTGATGGAAGACACGACTCTTGTTCTTCAATTCTTCTGTTTCAACAGCAACTTTCTTAGCATTGTCAGTTGCTTGACGAAGAATTTCATTTGCCTTGTACTTAGCTTCTTCCAACAAACGTTGGGCATCTTGCTCTGCTTGTTGTATAATATTGTTTGAACGCTCCGTTGCAGCTTGTTTTACTCGCTCTGCTGTATCTTGTGCAATCAATACAGACTGGCTCAATGAATCTTTCATCTCATCAAAGTAAGACAAACGCTCTTCCAAACTCTTAATATGTAAATCCTTATCATGATTAGAGCGAACCAAATCTTCATAATCACGGACTACAATATCTAAAAATTCATCTACTTCTTCTTGATCAAACCCTCTAAAGCGTGTGCTAAAGGTTTTATCTTTGATTTCTAACGATGTAATTGGCATATTTTTCCTCACTTACTTAATAACAATTGGACCGTTAATTTCTTTTTATCTTTTTTTGTTTGCCCATTATCTCTAACGAGTTTCAATCGACCAAATTTCCTTACACTAATCAGATCACCAACTTGAACTGCATAATCTGATTTTTCAACTAAATGGTAATTAACTTGGACTGCCTGTTTTTCAATTAACTGACTTGCCTGATTTCTAGACAGCTTGAAGACACCTGCTAGAAAAACATCTAATCTTGAACTAGCGATACAGATATCTAATTCTTGATAATCTTCTACTGTAGCAATTCTCTCAGTAAAATCCCGTTCTTCTAGACGAACCGGTAAACGAGCAATTTTCGTAATGCCGTCTTGAAAAAGGAGCATAAACTGTCGATTAATGATAATCTGTGCTCTCTCTTCGTTGACTAAGATATCACCGAATAGCTTCCTATCGATTCCTAGCTGATTTAAAACAGTTCCTAATATTTTTGCATGCGTTAAGCGTTCAAACTTATTAGGATAGACAATTTCTTGCAAGGATAGTCCAAAATCAGAGAATTCCGGCTCAAAATAATCAGGATACAGGAGTACCCGTACATATTCAGTTTCAAGAAACTGCCGACTGCTCATGTAGGAGATGCCGTTGGTTGATGCTAGCACCTTTAAAATCTTTTCTTGATGGGGATTTACAAAAGGTGTTAAAAAAGGAGAATAAGAATCTTCTACCTTTTTTATCCATTCTAATCCCTTATCAATAAAAGACGAATCATTCTTAGAAAAGTGTTGATAAATCATCTTGTTCATAGAAAGATCACTAAAAGTCGAATCAACTGCTCCCCTAGGAAGTGAACTAGTAATACCGCAATCCAGACAGACAAGTCAAGACCTGCAATCTGGAGGGGTAAACGTTGCAAGGGAGCTACTATCGGTTTCACTAAACTAATAATCAAGCGTCCAAGACGTGATTCATAAGCATTGGGAAACCAAGACATCAGAGCAAACACGATTAAAATCAGTGAATAGATATCCACTGCATTTTGAACAAAACGAATGAGAAAGATCATTATCTCACTCTCGTACGTTTCATGTCAAAGCCAAATTCACCATTTTGTGATTCATCTGGGATTTTGATGTCTTCAATATTGACGACAACATCAACTGGTGTCAGCAGGTACATAGTAGATGCAACCTTTTTCATGTTACCAGCTAAAACGTGGCGTGCCCCGTCCAGATAATCCAAACAACGACGTGCTTGAACTTCTGTCATATATTGGAAATCAATCAAAATACTTTCGTTACCAGCTAATAAATCAACAATATCTGTGGCATCTTCGTATTTACGTGGATAACGAACATCAATTGTCACCTTATCAGTAGAACGTTGACTTTGCATAGCCAACTCTTGTTGACGGGCATGAAGACGGGTGATGTTTTTATCTTTAGATGGCGTGCTAGCAGCTTGTTGAGGCAACTCTTGAACAGAAGGGACTGGAGTCACAATCGGCTCTTCAGCTTTAGGCTGATAAGTAGTACCAACATCTTCTCCATCTTCTGTAAAATAATCTATAAATTTATCAAATCTATCTTTTAAAGACATATTTCTTTCCTATTTAAAAAATGCTGTACCAATTCTGACAAATGTTGAGCCAAATTCAATCGCTTCCTTGTAGTCACGACTCATACCCATACTCAAGTCCATCATTGGCATATTGGGAATTTGTTTTTCTCTAATTTCTAGTTGCAAATCCTGCGTAGCTTTAAAAATTTCTTTCAACTCATCACTACTAGCTTCAAAAGGAGCCATGGTCATCAAGCCGACATATTCAATTTTATCTAAGGTGGCCAATTCTGGCAAGAGCTCCAATAGTTCTTCCCTTGAAAAACCATGTTTGCTCTCTTCCCTTGAGATATTTACTTGTAAGAAACACTTAACAACTCGGCCACTTCTTTTTTGAATTTCCTCTGCTAGCTTTAATGAATCCAAAGCGTGGAAATAATCAACATACTGAATGACATCTTTGACCTTGCGTCTTTGCAAGGTTCCAATCAAATGCCAGGTAATATTTCTATCTTTTAAAGCTTCATATTTCTCAAGAAATTTATCCACACGATTTTCACCAATATGATGCACACCTAGCGGAAGCAAAGCCTCCGCTGTCGGTACGTCTACATATTTTGTAACAGCAACAACCGAAACAGAATTGGCTTCTCTTCCTGACTGCTGACTTGCATCTTTTATTTGTTGAAAAACACGTTCTGTATTTTCTTTCAAATTCATTTACTTAACGATTTTTGAAAAATGGAGGAGTGTCTAATTCATCCTCATCGTGTAAAGATGGCGCTTCGAAACGTTCAACTGGTGATACCACTGAATCAGTTGGTCGAACAATTGTCTCACGACGCAAGTCCCAATCACCAAATGCTGAAGTTTGAGAAGTTTCTGTACGGCGAGGTGCTGGACTTGGAATTTCTGCAGTTTCAGCCATATCAAAGTGACGGTTATGATTGTGTGCATGACTTGGGCTTACTTGTTCATGACGAACAGCTTGTCTTGGTGCATGGCCCACAACTTTTTCAACACGATCTTGACGAACACCAGTTGCAACGACTGTAACACGAATTTCATCTTTCATGTTTTCATCGATTGATGTTCCGAGCCAGATGTTCACTCCTTGACCAGCTGCTTGGTTGACGATCTCTGAAGCTTCTTCTGCCTCAATCAAGGTTAAATCAAGACCACCAGTAACGTTGACGATAACATCCTCAGCACCGTCAATAGTTGTTTCAAGAAGTGGTGAGTAGATTGCCTTACGAGCTGCTTCTACCACACGTTCTTCACCACTACCAATACCGATACCCATTAGGGCGTTTCCTTTATTTGCCATAACTGTTTTCACATCGGCAAAGTCAAGGTTAATCAAACCAGGGTTTGTAATCAAGTCCGTAATCCCTTGAACACCTTGGCGAAGTACGTTATCTGCTTCGCTAAGAGCTTCAAGAAGTGGAGTTTTCTTATCAACAATTTCAAGCAAGTTGTTGTTTGAAATAATCAATAAAGTATCTACATGTTCGCGAAGCTGATTGATTCCTTCTACAGCGTACTGTCCACGTTTGCTTCCTTCAAAACCGAAAGGACGTGTCACAACACCAACTGTAAGAGCACCTAGATCTTTAGCAATGCGGGCAATAACAGGAGCTGCACCAGTACCTGAGCCACCCCCCATACCTGCAGTAATGAAGACCATATCTGCTCCAGTAATAGCTTGAGTCAAGGCTTCTTCGCTTTCTTCAGCTGCCTTTTGACCAACTTCAGGTCGACCGCCAGCACCCAAACCACGAGTCAATTTAGGACCTAACTGAATTACAGTCTCAGCTTTTGTACTACTCAAAGCTTGTACATCTGTGTTTGCTGCGATAAATTCTACGCCTGCAACACCTTCGTCAACCATGCGGTTAATGGCGTTTCCGCCACCTCCACCAACACCGATTACTTTAATAACTGCACCTTGAGCTGCTGCTGTATCAAATGAAAATGTCATAGTTTATTTTTCCTCTTTTATTCATCAAACATGCTTCCGATTAAGCCACGGAAACGATCTGCGATTTTTGGTTTATTTTGAGAAGATACTTTATCTTCTTTCGGAGCAACTACGTTCGTAGAAGCTGATTGCTCTACCTCAGTATTTTGAACTGGTTGAATAGGGGTCGGTTGTGCTACCTGAGTAACACGTTGAATCATCCCACCAAAATTAATAGGTTGGTGACGCAAAGTATCTTCACCCTTAACTGCTCGTTGTGCTAATAAATGCACCTCAGTCAATTGACCAGCAAATTCAGACAAGCTAATCACATGAGCAAAAGCAGGGTTACGGATTCCAACTTGATTTGGAACGTAAAGTTTGACACCAACGCCAAAGACTTCCTGTGCAAGTTCTACAATACCTGGTAAAATAGCATTTCCACCAATCAGAACAATCCCACCTGGAAGATCCAACAAATGTCTTCTTTCCAACTCTTGTTTGATTTGTTCAAAAATGTGCTTAATGCGGGCTGAAATAATCTCTGCTAGGTAACTTTCTGTAACTTCTACAGGCTCTACTTCACCAATTACTTCAACTTGGAAGGTTTCATTGCTTGCAAGTGAAGGGTAGGCTTCACCATAGTTCAATTTCAATCCTTCAGCTAATTTCTGTGAAGTCTTCAAGACTTTAGAGATATCTTTTGTGACATAATCTCCACCTTCTTGAAGAATATTTGTAAACTGGAGTTCTTGGTTACGGATTGTAGCAACAGTTGTTTGACCTGCTCCCATATCAATCACAGTAGCTCCAAATTCACGCTCTCCTTCGTTCAGGACTGAACGAACCAAAGCCAATGGTGAAATAATAATATTTTCAACCTGAACACCTGAGCGCTCAACTGTCTTACGTAAATTGTGAAGAATAGTACGGGGACCTGTGTAAAGCAAACCACGCATTTCAAGACGAACACCCATCATGCCACGCGGGTCACGAATACCTTGGAAACCATCTACGATAAATTCTTCTGGAATAAAAGTAATGACTTCACGATCTGGTGTCATACTCTTTGTCAAAGCTGATTTGACAACATTTTCGACATCTTGATCTGTAATTTCTTTTGTATCAGATGTAACTGGAATCATTCCTTGAGTTGGTTCTACCTGCAAAAGATTTCCAGGCAAACCAACATTCACTGATTTGATTGAAATGCCAGCTTTCTCTTCTGCTTGGGAAATAGCTGACTTGATAGCTGCTGCTGCTGCTTCAATATCAACGATAATCCCATCCTTTACACCTTTACTCTTGGCATTACTTACACCAATTACATTAAGTTCACCATTTCTAAGTTCGGCAACCAATACTTTAATCGAATTAGTTCCGATATCTAAGCCTGTAAAAAAACCATCTCTAGCCATTACATCGCATCCTCTCTCTTCCAAGTTTCAAACTTCTATTCAAAATAGCTAAAATAGGGCATAGCTATTCACAGAATATTATAACACAAAAAATCCAATCGTGCTTAGTTTTTCCTAAATTTACTTACCATTTTTTCACATTCGTTCCTTAGATTTTTTTATTTTCCAAACAAGCTATAAAAAATCAGATTTATGAAAAAAAGAAAGCTTAAAATCAAGCTTTCTTTGCAATCATTTTTTCTGCTTCTTGTTCTAAAAATTGTTCTAAGATTTTCTTAGTCAAAGTTATTGCAGCAGACAAGGCTATAGAAACAATCAAATAATTAGCTACTAAGCCGTGATCTCCAACCAATGGCGGTTTTGTCAAGAATCCGTAATCTCCACCTGTTACTAAATTAACCACAAAAATCAAGGCATTTAGTGCAAAGGTCATGAGAAAAATTCCCTTCACATCCAGCAATCGCGCATTATACTGTCTCAATAGATAAACTAGAGAGTTCCCCAAGAGTGCTAAGTGGCCAAAGATAAAGGATAAAATCGCAATATGTGGGAAAGGATAGGCATCTGGAACTGGATAAACAAAGGCCGCTAATGTCCCAAATGTTCCTAGTAATGCAAAATACTGCCGATATTTGGACTGACCAGGAAGCAAAAGCACCACAAACATAGCCATACGACAATGGTAAAAAGGTAAGCTTTCTGACAGGGGCATATGATTGACCCAATACCAACCATAAAGGAGTATCAACTGAACAGCCTGCAAGATTTTAAAAAATCGTTGGCAAACCTTCTTTTCACGATAACGATAGGCTGTATAAAAGGTCAAAGCTAAAAGCGTAAATAGGCTAACATACCAAAAAAGGTCAAATTTAGGTGGTTCTGTTGCTTGGGTCGTAAAGAAAATATCCCATAAATTCATCTAGTCTTCCTCATGATTCAAAATTTTCCTGCATTTTATTATACCATGCTACTTAAGAAAAATGAATTTAAAAATACGATAATCATCTTCTTAGTCAAGATATTGCTCCCTCTGACCTTGATAAACCTGCCAAAGAATCTCTATTTGCTCCTTGGTAATGCGTTTTTCAGATAAGGCTGGTAGTTGGTCAATGGCAAAAAATTGAAGGTCAGCAATTTCTTGATTTTCTTGGAATTGTCCATCAAGAAGCTTACATTCAAAAACAAACTTTGCATATTGCTTGCTCTGTAGTTGGAAACGATTGGTATCAAAAACAGCTAGTAGTCTTTCAACTTTAGCTTCAAAACCGGTTTCTTCTTCAATCTCCTTGAGAATATTTTCTGTTGGAGAATAGCCAACCTCACCAAAGCCACCTGGCAAAGCCCAACTATCCTCTCCTTGTCCCCTAACCAGACAAATTTTTTCATCCTCAACAATCCAAGCACGGACGTCCATTAAAGGAGTCGCATAAGCTGAAGTCGGTTTCAAGACTTCTGCCACTTCTTCTGCATCCAGATCTGATCCCTGATTCAACATTTCAGATAACAGACTTCGCAAGTCCTCGTAGCGCTCACGGTCAAACGGATCCTTTGTAAAGGTTAATCCAGTATCTGTAATGGCAATCATTCTTTGAAAATACTTAGCAAAATCACTTGCATTCATTTTCTAAACTTTCTACCAACTTGGCTAGATTCATGGAGTTAGAGCCTTTGAGCAAGATTTGATCATTGGCACTGAGGCTTTCCTTGACCTGCTTAACTAGGTCTTCAAATTGGTCTTGGTTTTCTGTTTTCTTGAAGTAGTAAACGTGGCCAATTGGGAACATTTGACTGGCCAATTGGGCTAATTCAGCAATGTCTTCTCCATAGAAAATAAGGGTATCAATCACATCTGGAGAAAGGCTCAAAATCATCTGATTATGGAGTTGAACAGACTGGTTACCAAGCTCCTTCATATCCGCCAAAACTGCAATTTTCTTGCCACCTTCATTGGCTGGAATGGCAGAGAATGTCTCTAAAATCAGCTTCATAGCAGTTGGATTGGCATTATAAACATCTGATAGGATATCTGCTCCATTGGCCGCTTTCTTCCACTCGGTACGGTTACGCGTCAATTCAAGGTTTTGGAAGGCCAAACGAATTTGCTCCTCTGAAACTCCTTCTTGTAGGGCAACATAGGATGCAATCATAGCATTGGTGGCATTGTACTTACCAGTCACCGGTAAATCAAGCGCTTGTTCCAAGAAATTAGCCTTAAAGGTCAGACTATCCTTACGCTCAACCAAGTCTGTAATTCCCAACTCTGCTCCTTGACCAAAACGAACTACCTTTTTATCAGTTGGCAAGTAGTCCTCTATAATCGGATCTGCTGGCGCTAAAAGCAAAGAACCTGAAGCCATCCCGTCTGCAATTTGCATTTTTCCTTTAGCAATTTCAGAACGATCTTTGAAAAAGGCCAAATGGGCTTCTCCAACCAAGGTCACGATGGCTGTTTTTGGACGAGCCAATTCTGACAAGAGATGAATATCTCCCAAGTGATCCTGTCCCATCTCCAAGACCAACTTTTCTGTTCCTTCAGGCATATGGAGAACTGTGTAAGGAAGACCAATCTCATTATTGTAGTTGGCTTGTGTTTTGTAGGTTTTGTAAGTTGTTGATAGCAAGTGAGCTAACATATCCTTGGTCGTTGTCTTGCCATTTGAACCCGTAACCGCAAAGACAGCAACAGCTGTTTTTTCAAGATAGTAGGCAGCTAGGGTTTGAAAGGCTGTCAAGACATCATCTACTAGAATATAGGGATGATTTGCAACTTCTTTCTCAGACAGGGTTGCTGCTGCACCATTTTCAAAGGCTGTTTCAATAAAGTCATGACCGTCACGCGCACCTTTAAGTGGCACAAATAAATCTCCTGTCGCAATCAAACGACTGTCAAACTCAGCCTTTTCTAACTGGGTGTCCTCAAAAATGCTGATATCATTTTTAGCTCCTACAACTTGAGCCACTTCATGGATTGTTAATTTCATTTCTACTCCTTTAAAAAGGGTTGAAGCCCGAGAACTCTAGTCACCTTGCAGTGGTGGTTCTGGCTTCTACCCTCTCTTTCATTTTTATAGCAAATGTGCTTCGCGCTTGTCAAAACTTTCCTTAGCAAGTTCAACCAAACGCTCGATTAGTTCTGGGTAGCTGATTCCCATATTGTCCCAAAGTAGTGGGTACATAGACCACTGGGTGAAACCTGGCATGGTATTGAGCTCGTTTAGGAAAATCTCTCCCTTGTCTGTATAGAAGAAATCGCAACGAGAGAGACCGAGGCCACCAATGGCACGGAAGGCTGTTTCTGCATTCTGACGCATGACAGCTATCACATCATCACTGATCTTGGCTGGGATGTCCATAGTAATCTTGTTATCAATATACTTGGCATCGTAGTCATAAAAGGCAACATCCTTGACTACTTCTCCTGGCAGCGTGCTTTTGACATCGTAGTTGCCCAAGAGACCAACCTCGATTTCACGGGCATTCACCCCTTGCTCAACCAAGACACGGCTGTCATATTGGAAGGCAAGTTTCAAAGCTTGACGGAGTTCTTCTTGATTGTCAGACTTAGAAATACCGACACTTGAACCCATGTTTGACGGTTTGGTGAAGACTGGATAAGTCAATTTTTCTTCAACTTCAGCTATTTTAGCAGTCACATCATCACCTTCAACGATAGCCACATAAGGAACTTGAGCAATCCCTACAGATTCTAAAACGCGCTTGGTCGTGATTTTATCCATGGCAAGACTGGATGACAGGATGTTACAGCCGACATAAGGCATTTTCAAAACTTCAAGGAATCCTTGAACAGAGCCATCCTCTCCCATCGGACCATGAAGGACTGGAAAGACTACTGCACCTTCCTCATAGATAGCACTTGGTGCAACTTTCTTATCCCAATCAATGGTTTCATTGGTCATGAGACGGTCTTCTTGACCTGGGGTATGGCTAAATTCTTGCGTTTTAATAAAGTCACCTGACTGGCTGATGAAGAAAGTCTTGACTGTAAAACGGTCGTAGTTGACCGCACGCATGACACTTTCAGCTGAAAGAACAGAGACTTCACGCTCTGCACTACGTCCACCGTATAAAAGAATAATCGTTTGTTTCATATTATTTGTTCCAATTCTAATAGAATACTCGTTCTTTAGTATATCATATTTGCTTCTTTTTTGAAACTTGAACCTGATACTAGTCTTCAATAAATCTAAAAAGAGACCGATAAAACAACTGTCGGTCTCCGTGATTTTTGTATAAATGAATTGAGTGTGTTAATTTGTCTACAATTACAACTCTGTTCGATTTTCAATGGCTCGTAAGAGTGTCACTTCATCCGCATACTCAATGTCCGCTCCGACAGCGAGACCTCGTGCTAGACGCGTAACCTTGATCCCAGCTGGCTTGAGCAAACGTGAAAGATACATGGATGTCGCTTCCCCATCTGCTGTAGCATTGGTCGCCACAATCACTTCTGAAACTTCACTATCCATAAGACGAGTCATAAGACTCTTGAGATTGATATCATCTGGACTGATACCATTCATGGGAGAAATAAGACCATGTAAGACATGATAGAGTCCATGGTATTCTTGGATATTCTCCATGGCTGCCACATCGCGACTATCTTCGAGAACTAAAATCGTTGTCTGGTCACGAGTCGGATCGGTACAGATAGAGCAAGGATCGTCATCAGTCAGGCGACCGCAGATGGAACAGTAGGTCAGCTCTCTCTTAGCAGAAAGGAGATTTTTAGCAAATTCATTGACATCGTCATCAGACATTCCAATAGTATAGAAGGCCAGACGGGTAGCCGTCTTAATCCCGATACCCGGTAACTTCGAATAACTGTCAATCAGCTTGGCAATAGGTGTTGGATAAAGCATATGTTCCTTTCTAATTCATTGGATGGTGTTGGTTATAGAGGTTGATAATATCGCGCGCAATGGAAGGTCCGACACCATTTGTAAGGTTGGTGTTATGTGGGAAGACAACAGCTACAGCGATTTGAGGATTATCTGATGGTGCATAGGCCACAGCATTGGTATTGTTGGCTTTTTGACCACCCTCAACATAACTTTCGGCAGTACCTGTTTTTCCACTAATGGATACCGCTGCGCCATTTGAAAAGGCACGACCGGTTGTCAAAGCACTACCACCATGTGACACTTGATAAAATCCTTGTTGGAGGATGGAAACATCAGACTCAGAAATATTAATTTTATTCATTTCCTTAGTTTCAACAGATTGGATTAAGTTCCCTAAGCCACCTTGTTCGTTGTTTCCATAAATCCCCTCAACAATGTGGGGCGCAATCCGAACACCGTTGTTGGCAATTGTGCCAACGTACTGGGCCAATTGCATAGGGGTATAGTTATCAAACTGACCAAAGGCATTGGTAATGTAATTAGCAAAATTATACTCTTTTGGAATAAAACCAGTTGACTCATCTGGAAGGTCAATGCCTGTTGAGGCTCCAAGACCATATTCAGCAAATGTCGCACGCAGTTTCCCCATGGCGGATTCTAAATTGTTAGTTAAAACAAACATATTTGGTTGATAGGTCTGACCCATGATGCCCAAAGCCGTTTGGACCATGTAGGCATTAGAAGAATACTCCAAGGCTTCCACAGCTGTAATCGGGAATGAACCGTAAGCCTGAGTATACCAAGAATTAATTGGAGCTGAACCTTGGAAGACAATCGGTTGGTCTGTCAAGGTCTGGTTCCCTGATAAGACTCCATTCTCCCAACCAGAGCTGATAGTTGCGGCTTTAACAACCGAACCGGGTACAAAGACATTAGTTACTGTTCCCAAGGAATCAGGCGTTAACTCTCCCGTTTTCAAGTCATGTTTGAGCCCTGACATAGACAAAACCGCACCTGTTTTTGGGTTCAAAGCAACTGCGTAAACACCTTCAGAATATCTGGCTCCTCCATTTCCTAACTCAGAATTGAAATAACTCTTAAGCAGATTATCCACACTATCTTGAAAGGTCAAATCAATGGTCAGTTTAATATTATTCCCTTTGGTACCATCTTCGATATTTTCGACACTTTCCATATTGCCATACTTGTCTAGATGAATTTCTTTCACCGAGCGTTTTCCTTGCAAGGTTTCTTCATATTGTTTTTCTAGATAAGAGGTTCCAACACGGTCATTTAGAGAATAACCCTTTTTGATATAAGCATCTGCTTCTTCAGCTGGAAGACCGGCTTTTTCACTGGATACACTTCCTACTATAGACGAAAGTGAAGTCTCTAGGACCTTTCGATCCCACGAGGTTGAAATACTGATACCAGGTAAATTCTTAGAGGCCGAGGCTATCAAGGCAATCTGAGTATCTGTCAAGGAATCTGTTGCAATGGTTCCTGTCGCAAAATTTTCAACTGCATTAAGTTGGCTAAAGAGGTAAATTTCTTTCTTTTCATCCTCTGTATAGTTTAGTTGACTCGTTTGGACACTATCGACCGCATTGTTATACAGTTCTGATTCGGATAGACGATTGCCATCTGAATCCAACCGTTTCTCGCTTGGGAGATCCTCCACTGTTTTCTTATAGACATCTTGATCTGCTAGGTAATAGTCTGCCAACTGTCGGTCAGTCAATGTTGGAGAAGAAACTCCCACATAGGCTAGCAACTTCTTGGCTGTTTCTTTCAAATCTGCAGCCGTCATTTTGTTGTTTCGAGTAAAGGAAACAACTTGTTTCACAGTATTTTCAACCAAGGGCTTACCGCTAGAATCATAAATTTGACCTCGAGCTGAACTAGTGGACACCTTTGTTTTACTAGCCGATGCTAGTTTTGTCTCATAAAAATCCTTGTTCAAAACCTGCATATAAAGCAGGCGACCAATAATGGCCATAAAAAGCAAAATAACAATTGAAAACAATAAATTAAGCCGAATCGGAATCGAATGGCTGTCAAACTTTCTCATACAAATCAGTCTCATTTCTATTTAAAATCTTACTCTTCATTGTACCACAATTTAAGAAGAATTTTTGGAAAAGAAGGGAGCTTTTTAAATTTAGTTTCTGATGGTTTTTTTATTTAAACATAACTATTTTATATGATATAATATTTACAAAAGCTACAAAAATAATTATCGATTAATAGCTAGACTCAAATAAAGGAGTATCATGAACCCGCAAGATATCGCAAGCATTATTGATCTTCATTTTGAAGAGTTAACAGATCTAGAGCAAGAAATCGCTCGCTATTTTTTACAATCTGAAACCATTGCAGATGATTTATCTTCTCAGCAGGTCACTCAAAAATTACATATCTCTCAAGCCGCTCTGACCCGCTTTGCTAAAAAGTGTGGTTTTACAGGCTATCGAGAATTTATTTTCCAATACCAGCACCAAGCAGAGAAACAAGACACCCATTCTCACAAGCACAGTCCACTGACAAAACGAGTCCTCAGAAGTTATAGCAGTATGCGGGAACAAACACAAGACTTGATTGGCGAAGAACAACTGGAACGAATCGCCCAGTTAATCGAAGATGCTGAGCGTGTCTACTTCTTCGGAACAGGCAGTTCTGGCCTTGTTGCTCGTGAAATGAAATTGCGCTTCATGCGTCTAGGTGTGGTCTGTGAAGCCTTAACAGACCAAGACGGTTTTGCTTGGACAACCAGTATTATGGATGAAAATTGTCTCGTACTCGGTTTCTCTCTTTCTGGCACAACACCTTCTATTTTAGATAGTCTATTAGACGCTAAGGAGATGGGGGCAAAGACCGTGCTCTTTACAAGTGTTCCCAATAAAGATAGTCAGGCCTATACAGAGACTGTTCTTGTAGCCAGCCACAGTCAACCTTCCTACATCCAACGAATATCCGCTCAACTTCCTATGCTCTTCTTTATCGATTTGATTTATGCCTACTTTTTGGAAATCAATCGCGAAAGCAAGGAAAAAATCTTTAATAGCTACTGGGAAAATAAAAAACTCAACGGTTATCGTAGACAGAAACGTGTAAGAAAATCCTAGTTTGGCTGAGCCAAACTAGGATTTTTATTCATCACTAAACATACATCTTCTAGATTATGAATTAGTCATATCTCGACTTAGTCTTGAATAATTTCATGTAATCACTTTTTGAAGGAAGTAAATAAGCAAGTCTGACGGTATCCTCAACAATTGTATATAATACAATATAATCCTTACTCAAGGCCAATCCTCGCGTTTGGTAGCGAGGGTCTAATTTCTTACCAAATTTTTCATCGGCATCAAATCCAGCTTGGGGGAAAATTTCTAGACGATTAATATCTTTTCTGATACTCGCCACTTTTCGTCTCGCAGACTCTACAGAACCGATTTCCTCTGCTATATACTGATATATTTTATCCAAACTATCAATCACTCTAGGAGAATACAAAATCCTATATTTTTTATAATCCATAGCGTGTCACAACATCCTCATCTGTCAAGTAATTCCCAGCCTCAATCTTAGCATAACTTTCTTGAACTTCTGCTTGTAATTGTCTAAATAAATACTCCTTCTCCAATTCCTCTTCACTAAGTAAATCTACTTCATTTGTTACGGCAACATTCTTTAAAAATAATCTAAGTGCCGATGAAAGAGAGAGATTTTTTTCTTTTAACACTTCCATGGCATCATTTACTAATTCTCTATTAGCTTGGAAGGTCACAATTTTACTTGAATTCGCTATAGCCATTTTATATAACTCCTTTATATATTTTACTTATTATCTCACAATTATAAAGAAAGTCAAGGGAATTTGATTTGAAAGATGCTGGAAAAAATTTTTGTGTCACATATCTAATATACAAACTAACTTCTAAAGAAAGCCAAATGATATTCTCCATTCAATTTAACTGCTACTTTCTCATGGATAGACTGATTTTTTAAAGAACAAATTTCTCCATATTTCCAACTTTCATGCTCCCCTGATAATCTAGTGACAGACTTCACTTGATTATCTAAGTTAGCAACTGTAGCACTAAGCTCTTCTTTTGGAATAGTTTCTTCAGTAATTGTAAATGATTGTTCCCCTATCTTCAACTCTCTGGCTTCTTGCTCATTGATAGCAAATCCTCCTACTAAGTGAACATAAAATAAGTCAGAAACTTTTAGGAGTTCTTCTTTAGAAATATTATCAAGTAGTCTACATTTATAGAAAGTACTATCAATTTTTATGGCAAATTCTCTACTCTTGGTCTGATATAAGTCACCAATCTCCAACAAATCATTCTTTATTTCATTATTGGAATCATCGTAAGATATTTCATAAGTATCATCATGATTGCTTACTTTACTTTCAATATCTTCATATGAAATTAATTGATTAGTTACACCATAATGCTCTCCTTTATAATCAAATCGATTATAACTTGAGTCGAGAAATTTAACATCATACTTCTCATATGTGCATCCAGTCAATCCAAGTAAACTTAAGAAAAAAATTACGGAAAGATAGATCTTTTTGAATTTCATAGTTCTCCTCCTAATTTTCTATAGTTAAATTATCAAAAATCAATAACGCCTCTCTCCAATATGTCTTTACAGACCTATTTTGGATATGAAGTAAAGTCAAAACAATTCCCAAACTTCCATCGAAAAATTTAACACTCCATTCATTTCCATCAGAATATATAATTAAACACCTTTTCTGCTTACAACTACTAAATTAGCAACAAACAATAATACAACATAAAAAGTTAAAGCTAATAAATAGGTTGTGCTTCTAAAATTATTTTCTAAAATTATATTAACTGGTAAAATTACTGGAATCCAAAAAATATTAAGAAAAACTTTATTTGTTGCAAATACTATAAATAAACTTTCTACAACAGCTATAAGTAAATTGCCGCCTTTCGCAATAAACAATGTCAATAGCATGTGGAAATGATTTAACAATATTAGTAATAACCAACTAACTATTCCTACGTAAAAATAATATGAAAAGTGTTCTAACTCTATACCTACAACTACCCATAAAGGAATAGTGAGTAAAGATAATAGTAAATCTAACACAAAAAGTTTCGCTCCCCATATACTGGATATATTTCTCCCGCTTCTAATATTCTGATATTTATTAGCATTGATTTCTTGTTCAGATACTAATAAAGTGATTATCGTAGTTATCATACAATAGCCTAACATGGGTAAAAAGATAATATTTTCCAATACAATTGTGTTATTTACAGATAATATGTAAATTGGAATTGTCAATAGTTGTATAGTAGACAAAATCAAAATAATGTATAGTTGATACGAACCTTTAAATTTAATCATTTCACTTTTTAGCAATTGGATCATTACTTAACCTCCAATTTAACATTAACAAAGAAACAATAAATAGAATCAATGATAGAAATACGGTAAATACTACCATTTTAACGTCTGTTACATGATTTGTTAAATCTAAATCTCCTGACGGTTTTATATACATAAGACTATAAGCAATTTTATAATGATATGTAAAAGGAAAGAAGAACCAAAAGCTACTTTGAGCGATAAAAGGTGCAACCAAAAAACAAATCAAGGAGTTAATAGATACTAAGATATAGGGGTTGATCCGTTTCGAAAATAGATACAAGAGTGGCAATACCCATATGGATGTTATCGAAATAAGTACTAAACAAATTAAGTCACCAATTATATTCAATGATATTAAGTCGCCATACAAAAAATTACTTGTAAATAATAATATAGCTAAAAACCATACGTTCGAAATGAGTAAATCTTTTAATTTTAAAAGTATCTTTACGATATATATTTTTATGCTATCATTTCGAAAGTATATATTCTGGAAGTTTCCTGCAGCTTCTTCTGCTTTATAATCATATAAAAATAACAATCCAATAAGCGTGTACAAAAAGACGGCTTCCCACCAATATATTGAAAAACTTTCTAGAATACTCGGTCCAACAAGTAATACAGCTATTAAAATCGACAATCCAGGAGCTATTATCAAGAATTTTTTGGATGTATTTTTTCGCTGTTTTAACCATTCTGATTTAAATATTTTTATCATATTGCGTCACCTCCATGAACAATTCTTATAAATAAAGATTCTAAATCATCACTTTGAACATTCGAACCATCGTAAAAAATTTGACCATCATGTAAAATAACAACTTTATCTGCCACTTTACTAACTTCATACAGTTGATGGCTAGATAAAAGAATTGTCATTCCTGATTTCTTTAAAGAAATCATTAAATTCAACAATTCCTTTATACCATCTGGATCCAATCCATTGGTAGGTTCATCTAAAATGAGCAAATCTGGACTAGTAATTATTGCCATACCTAATCCCAAACGTTGTTTCATACCTAAAGAAAAGCTCCCTGCTTTTTTCTTTCCCGTATTAGATAGCCCAATCAAGTTTAATACTTCATTAATTCGTTCGTCAGAAATGTCATATAACAATGCTCTTGTTTTTAAGTTATCATAAGCAGATAAGTTCATGTAGATAGCTGGAGTTTCAATAAGCGCTCCAATCTCATATATACCCGCATTTTTTTTCCCATTAAAAATAACCGTACCACTATCAGCATTTTCAAGACCAAAAATAATCTTCATAATTGTTGATTTTCCTGCACCATTAATACCTAATAATCCACAAATACTTCCCTCTTTTATTTCAAAAGAAATATTTTTCAGCACTTCTCTATCCTTATATGATTTTCTAAGTTTTTGAACTTGTATATTCATAACTATAATTCCTCCTTGTTTTATACTTGTATGTTATACTTTATTTTTCAAAATTTGTTCAGAATTTCCAATTTTACAAAATTAAAAAAATAGATATTCCTCAATTTAGAAGATTATCTATTTTTATATACATAACTATTATGTGGAAGGTATCTAATATATCCCTATAGAATTATTTTTTAATAAGCAACGTCACTTGAGCACCACCTCTATCTGGATTTGATAAAAACAATTCTCCAAAATGTCTAGTTGCAACTTGTTTAGCAAATGCTAACCCTAAACCATAGTGCTTATTATTCCTACCTTTATTCTCAGTATAAAATAACTTATCTGCATTTAATAAGGACTGTTCAGTAAAAGGGAGACCATTGTTCCACACTCCAAAATTAATATACTCTGTTTCCTCAATGATAGTAAGAGTAACTTTTTTTTCTCCAGAACTATATCTTGCTGCATTTGCTAAAATATTAATTAATGCCCTATTTAAATTAAAACGATTTCCCTTAAAAAACATTAATTTTGTAGTATTAATAATTTTGAAATCAACCTTTGCATTATTCATTACAGATTTCGCCTCTACTGACAGATCACTTAAAAAATCAGGTAAATATATCTGTTCCCCATAATCTTTATCTTCAATTAGTAATCTTGAATAATCAATCATTGAACTAAAGTATCTTTCAAAAATCACTATACTGTTATTCATTGACTGAGTATATTCCTTCTGTTGATCAGTCAGGTTAGTTAATTCAAGCAACTCTAAATTTCCCTTTAGTACTGTTAAAGGAGTTTTTACATCATGAGCTAATGCACCAACTTGAAAAGATAAATCTTCCTTCTCCCTTCTCTCTGATTTGAGTAAATTAGTTAACTCGTCGTCCTTTTGATATAATACAGAGAGAATTTCATCGAACTCTTGTATTTGAGCGGGAATCTTTTTTTCTTTAAATGTTAACTGCCCCATGTTTAAAGCTTTTTTTTGTATGAGGAGAAAATTTTTTGAAAATTCTTTTATTAATCTAGTAAGTGACCAAATGAGTAAAATCGTTTCGAAAACGAAGAAAAATAAATAAGAAAATAGATTAAATGAAATGTGACGCAAATTCGGATTAACAAACTCAGGTATCATGGGTTGCCTGACAGTAAGTACAATCTCTGAATTAGCATAATACACATAATACACCTCACTATTACTTACAGATTCATTTTTAGCAAAAACTTCTCGATAGGCAGGCAAATCCTTTTTTTGATAATTACCCGCTTCAATTGTACCTGTCTTGCGATTAAATACAACATAGTCAAATATAGAGTTATTCATTGCTTGAACTACATCACTTAAATTGCTGGTATCACTCACTGAAATTTCAATTTTAGAGTCGTATACATTTAATTGTCCTGTAAAAACAAGTAAATAAGTAAATATAAAAAATAAAAGTATACTCAGTAACGTACCTGTTACTAGTTCTAAAACAGTCCTTATTATACGTCCTCTAATTGTACTATTCTTCTTAATCATGCCACTTGTATCCCATACCTCTAACTGTTTTTATAGGATTAATTCCATAGGATGAGA
The DNA here is from genome assembly GCA_032511625.1 of Streptococcus mitis. Taxonomy (GTDB): domain Bacteria; phylum Bacillota; class Bacilli; order Lactobacillales; family Streptococcaceae; genus Streptococcus; species Streptococcus mitis_DL. Next base: position 191,450 of record JAWFOO010000002.1, read on the forward strand.
ATTTTAATCTTATTTGATAGATATACTCAGATATTGAACGAAAGAGGGTTTCAGCATCATCATCATAAACGTTTTCATATATATCTTGTACAGTAAAAATTTTTCTTGGATTGCTAGATAATAGCTCTATGATATCATATTCCCTACTTGTAAAGGCAAGACTATCTCCATTAATACAAACAATTTTTTCTTGTAAATAAATTGTTATTGGAGATAATTCTCGAACAATTTGATTACTTAATTCACCTTGTTTGTATCGTTCTTCTCGTTTGAGATTTGCAGCAACTTTAGCAATTAATTGATTGATGCTGAAAGGTTTTGTAATATAGTCATCTCCTCCTAAATTCAATCCTGATACTATATCTTCTTCGGTATCTTTTGCACTAACAAAAATAATAGGGGAGCTTACTTTATTTCTAATCTGCTTACAAATTTGCATACCATCTATATTAGGCATCATTACATCTAATAAAATCAAATCAAATCCTTTGAAATTATTAATATTGATTGGTACGGTCACTTCTTGATACGTCGTTACCTGATAGTTTTTCATCTCTAAAATAGTTCGCATCAGTTTCAAAATTTCAAAATCGTCATCTACAACTAATATCTTATACATTCTATCACCTCAAAATATTTTAGAGAACTACCTGCAATGCTCCGTATTTTTGACAAAGAATAGTCTCAATACATCAGTTTGTAATATTTCTTATTTATTAAATTAAATTTTTAGAAACTAGTACAAATCTATTTTACACTATCTTGAACAAAATTCGTAATATTTAATAATCTAATTTGAGTGCCATCAATGTCATTTCCTCTTCCGATTCTTATTTCCAGCGTCAGACTTAAAACGGTCTATCCCCAAACCGTTTTAATCCGCTACCTCACAATAGTTAGGCTTGGAAATTGTTATTGACTTCACTGGTAGCAGGTGCCCACGGAGGACTTACACCTCAGATGAACTACATGCCCGTCGTACCTAGAAAATCCTAGTTTGGCTGAGCCAAACTAGGATTGTTTTGTCTTGAAATGATAATAAGCTCCCAACATACCTGCTGTATTTTGATGATGGGCAAATTCTAATCGTGTTTTTTCAGCAAGGCTTGGCACCAAAGCCTCTTTCAAGGCTTTGCGGATCTTGGGTTTGAGGATAGCCTCTTGTCCCATGATACCGCCACCGAGAATGACCACTTCTGGATTAGCAACGTAGCAAATATTTGCCAGACCTTTTCCTAGATAGTCTACCATACGGTCAATACCAGCCATACAAATCTTGTTGCCTTCAGTGGCTTCCTTAAAGATGCGTCGGCCATTCCACTGATCAACATCTTCTCCATGTGCTTCAGCTACATATTTCACTAAAACTGTTGTAGAAGCCAAATCTTGGAACGCTCCATCCTGCATATGCATATAACCGACTTCGCAGGCTGAATTGCTAAAACCATGGAAGACTTTCCCATCAATAATCAAGCAACCACCGATACCGGTTCCAATGGTCAAGCAAAGTGTCACACTCGCTCCCTTGCCTGAACCAGATACCGCTTCAGCAAGACCTGCACAGTTGACGTCATTCTCAATTTCACAAGGAATTGCAAAGCTAGTTTCGATTTCCTTTTTGAACTGGGTGCCTGCGTAGTTAGGGATTTGAGGCCCAGCATAGAAAATTTCCCCCTTATCTGGATCTACCATCCCTGCAGAAGAAATAGCAACACCTGCTACTGAACCCTTTTCTAAATAACTGGCTACGATATCTTTGGTCTTTTGTAAGATATGAGGACCACCCTTATGCGCCTCTGTTGGCATTTCATGTGATTCAACAAGTTGGCCTTCTTGGTCAATCAAACCATATTTGATGTTGGTTCCACCGATATCAATTGCAACGTAGTGTGTCATAAATACCTCCTTATAGATTAGAGGAAGCGCTCCTTGGTTTCGCGAATCAAGGCTGCAGCTGCTTCTACAACTGGACGATCTTCTTCAGTCACTGGTGTCAATGGTGAACGAACAGAACCAATGTTCAGTCCTTCATTGATCTTCAAGACCTCTTTGATGACACCGTACATATTTCCATGTGCAGAAGTGAGTTTACCAATGATAGCGTTGATAGCATACTGCAATTCACGCGCTGTTTCCAAGTCTTTGTCAGCAATCAATTGGTTGAGTTTCAAGAAGAGTTCTGGCATAGCACCATAAGTACCACCGATACCAGCTTTAGCTCCCATGAGACGACCACCTAAGAACTGCTCATCTGGACCATTAAAGACGATGTGGTCTTCCCCACCAAGGCTCACAAAGGTTTGGATATCTTGAACTGGCATAGAAGAGTTCTTCACACCGATAACACGTGGATTCTTCAACATTTCAGTATAAAGACTTGGAGTCAAAGCAACTCCTGCCAATTGAGGAATGTTGTAAATCACATAGTCTGTATTTGGAGCTGCAGAACTGATATCGTTCCAGTACTTAGCAACTGAGTATTCTGGCAAGCGGAAATAAATCGGCGGAATCGTTGCAATGGCATCTACTCCTAAGCTTTCAGCATGACGAGCAAGTTCCATACTGTCTTTGGTATTGTTGCAAGCAACGTGAGCAATAATGGTCAATTTACCTTTGGCAACTGCCATCACTTCTTCCAAAATCAACTTGCGGTCTTCAACACTTTGGTAGATACATTCACCAGAAGAACCATTAACATAGAGGCCTTGAACACCTTTATCAATGAAGTATTGAACCAAGGCACGTGTACGCTCTGGACTTACTTCTCCTTGATCATCATAACATGCGTAAAAGGCTGGAATGACACCTTCGTATTTTTTTAAATCTGACATAGATTTTCTCCTAAGTTTTCTTTTTTTCTGCTAACAGCAGGATTTATTCTTTACGTGTTTAGTATACACCTTGTGAAAAACGCTTTCAATATCTTGTGTACACTTAGATTTTAGTTTCGATATGAATTTTGAAATGTTTAGGGCTTGAAAGTAGTTTCAGAAACAAGCCATCCTATTGGTATTTTGCGAAAATTTTCTCCATCAATCCAGTCTGGATAAAGACCAAGAGTCCAAACCCAAAAAGCAGGAATGCTGAGCCACCTAAAAGTAAACTGAAGGCGGACAGATAAAGAACCATCACAATAAGAAAGAGAATGGCTAACATGAGGAAGAACCAAGGAAAGTTAAAACTTGCCAAGATAAGTCCTTTTTGCAGCACTTCTTTCCAAGTCAAATCATAGCGTGCAGCGATTGGATAGCTAGCCAACATCACGATAGTGAGGAAGATAAGAATACCTAGACAAATAGCTTTTACCATTTGGAAAGGCATAGCTGTCTGACCCCAGAAGAGATAGAGGTCTAGAAGGCTTAATGAGACAATGCCCAACTCAAGCAGACCTAACTGAAGACCTAGTTTCAGATTTTCCTTGAAAGCTCTTAGATAGATTTTAAAGACAGGTACACGTCTGCTCTTCTTAATCTCAAACATAGTCTCGTAGATGCTAATTTTAGCTACTCCAATCGTCACGATGGGCAAACAAGTGACGACAAAAAGAAGATTGGCTGTCACGATATCCAGGACCTTCTCACTAAAACGCATGAGAAAGTTATCTGTATCAAATGCTGCCTTGATAAGGCTTACTCCTTTTTGTGCCATGTTTGCTCCTCCTGATTTTTTAATCAATCAAAATTTTAAAGAGATATTTGCGAACCTTCTCTTCCATACCTGCATAGCCATTTGGCTGGTGAGGTTCTCCTGGGAAGAAAATCGCAAAATTGTGATAACCCAACAAGAGTGGGTAATGTTCATAACAATGAACAAAGCCAATGTCACTTGCTTCGTCGAATGCTACTGCCTCGTCTTTGATACGTGAACCGTAGCTCGAATATTCATGTCCTTCTACCAGCAAATGCAAGTCAGCATAGTTCTGATGATGCTCAAATTGATCATTTTCAGCTTGATTGAGGACATTTTCCTGAACAACTAGAAAGACCTTGTCCCCGTCAATCTCATACTTACCTAATTCAAATGAATCTTTACGATGCTGGTAGAGATAGTCGATAGCCTTGTCTAGATTGGGATGAATTCCTTTGTAAAAGGTGATGTTTTTCAAATCGTCAAAAATCATACTCTTTCCTTCGTTTCTGATAGTTAACTAAAATCATTCTTAAGTTGATAAGTGTCTAACAAAATCTCTAAGGTAAGCAAATACCCAACATTTTGTAGACACTTATAACTCTGTATTCTCTTATACTCAATGAAAATTGAAGAGCAAACTAGGAAGCTAACCGCAGGCAATACTTAAGTATGGCAAGGTGACGCTGACATAGTTTGAATTCGATTTTCGCAGAGTATTATCCTTTGACCGCTCCCATAGTAATACCCTGAGTGAAGGATTTTTGGAAGACTAGGAAGACTGTTACGATTGGAACTGCTGCAAGAGCGGCACCTGCCATGATCAAACCATAGTTGGTTGCCATTTCAGCTTGCATAGTTGCAACCCCAAGTGAGATGGTCAAGTTTTGACGTGAAGTTAACATAACCAACTGCATGAAGTAGTCATTCCAAGTATTGATGAAGGTAAAGATTGCAAGGGCTGCAAATCCTGGTTTCACAATTGGGAAGGCTACGCTCCAGAAAGTACGAATCTCACCACAACCGTCGATTTTAGCTGACTCAAGCAATTCTGTAGGGATATTCTCACTGAACTGTTTCATGAGGAAGACCCCGAATGGCCATCCAATCAAAGGCAAGATAACTGCCCAAAGAGTATCATGGATTCCCATGAAGTTGACGATACGTACCAATGGTACAAGGACAACTTGTTTTGGAAGTGCCATGGCAGCGATAAAGATGGCAAAGAGAATACGCTGACCGTAGAAACGTTTTTTAGCTAGTACATAACCTGCTAGAGAAGAAGTCGCACAGACTAAGAACATGGTTACCAATGAGATAAACACAGAGTTCCACATCCACTGCATTGCAGGGTTTTGCACCATGAGTTGTTGGAAATTTTCCATGGTTGGCATTTTAGGGAACCATTGTGGTGGAATAACGATTGTATCAGGTTGTGACTTGAAGGCACCTGTCAAAATCCAGTAGAACGGAAAGATGAACAGCACGGTCAACAAGAGCAAGATAATAGTTGAAATAACAGTGAAAGCTGTTAAAGGTTTCTTTTGTGTAGATTGCATAGCTGTCTCCTTTCTTTAATATTCTACGTCGTTTCCAAGTACTTTAAATTGAACAAAGCTTACGATAGCGATCATCACTGCCAAGAAGACGCCGATAGTGTTTGCATAACCGTATTCTGTCAATTGGAAGGCTTTTTCGTAAAGGTAGTACATAAGTGTACTTGTTGAGTAGTTTGGACCACCAGATGTCAACAACTGAATCAAGGCGAAACACTGGAATGAGTTGATTGTTGTAATGATTGCGATATAAAGTGTTGTTGGAAGGAGACTAGGCCATTTAATCTTCCAGAAAACTTGCAATTCAGTCGCACCGTCAACCCGAGCTGCTTCTACCAATGAATTGTCGATATTTCCCATCGCTGCGATATAAAGGATAATCGGCTGACCAACAGATGTAGTCAAAAGGATAATCATAATCGCCATCAAAGCCCAGTTTTTATCTCCCAACCAAGAAATGTTCTGGCTGATGATGTGGCTTGACTTAAGGACAAAGTTTAGAATCCCTGATAGTGGATCATAAATCCATTTCCAAACAACTGTTACGGCAACGCTACCTGTTACAACAGGAAGGAAGAAGACGAAACGGTAGAAGGATCTGGCAATGGCATTTTGATGATAGGTCTGAGATGCTACAAAGAGTGAGAATAGAACAACAACTGGTACAGATCCAATAACCAGAATAACGGTATTGATCAAAGACTTCATAAAGACAGGGTCTTTAAACATGCGAACATAGTTGTCCAAGCCTACAAACTCAAATTTAGTCATTGAGTAGTTAAAGAAACTTGTAATGAACCCCATAATCATAGGAGCCAAGACAAAGATGACAAAGAAGAATAATACTGGTGCTAGGAAAGCGTAGGAAATCACTGTTTCCCGCATACGAATTTTATTGACTTTCACAGTCGGCACCTCTCTTTCACAAATAAAATATTTTGGATTTTCTTGAACTGTTTTAAAATCAAAATGAAATTTTTTAAGATTCGCTTATGTAAGAACTTCATTTTAATTTCGTGACAGTTCCTTACATTTCAAATAAAATCCTCCCTTTTCTTACATAGACTATGCACAGGGAAAAGGGAGGAGTCAATCTGATTTAGTGCTTATTGTTTTGTAGCTTTTTTAATTGTTTCGTTAGCTTTTTCAGTGAAGGCTTTCAAAGCGTCCGCTGGTTTTTCGTCACCATTTGATACAGATTGCAACATTGGGAACCAAAGTGTTCTCATTTCAGCAAAACCATTGATAGTGTTGTAGTATGGTGAGTAGTATTTAGTCCAACCACTGATTGTTTCCATACGTTTGTCTTCATAAAGTTTGCCAAATGAAGTACGAACTGGGAAGGCACCTGTACGAACAACGTCTTTTGGACCCCATTCTTTGTCATCCGCGATGAATTGAACGAATTTCTTAGATGCTGCAACTTTCTTGTCGTCTTTATTGTTGAATACTGCAAATCCGTTTACAAGGTATTCAAGAGCTGGCTTACCTGAATCTGATGGGAATGGTACTTCTACCACTTCTACTTTACTTGCTTCCAAGAGTTTAGCTTGGATACCGTTTTGAGCTGGTGCCCAAAGAATTGTGTAAGATGTTTGACCGTTGGCAAAGTTTTGGATATCTGCTCCACCGTCAAATTGTGAACCATTGTTCAACAAACCGTCTTTAATCCAGCCAGCTGCTTTTTCAAGACCTTTGACGAATTTAGGATCATCAGTTGTATATTTTGTAACATCTTTATCTGTTACAGAACCGCCGTAAAGGTTTGAGATGAAGGCACGTGTTCCTTGGTCTCCCCCTTGACCAGAACTGAACAATGAACCTGGTGTGTAGCCTTTATCTTTAAGCGCTTTCAAAACTTTTTCAAAATCATCAGTTGTCCAACCTTCTTTTACAAGGTTTGCAACTCCAGCCTCTTCCAACATTTTCTTGTTCATGGCCATGTAGAATGGTGCAGAACTGATTGGATACATGTAAGCTTTGTCTCCAGCTTTACTTGCTTGTACAATGTTTTCGTTATTAACATCTTTAACAAATTCGTCTGTGAAGAGGTCGTTCAACTCAGCCAATTTACCGTTTTTACCGTATTGGATGATACGTCCTGGTGCGTCAAAAAGTACGTCTGGAGCTGTTCCTGCTTCGATAGCTGTTGTGATTTTTTCAGGACCAGACTTGAAGTCGATGGTTTCCAATTTCACTTTTACATCTGGATTTGCTTTTTCAAACGCTTCGATGATTGATTTTTCATATGTTCCAACACCGTCACCAGTTTTTTCTTGAGTGAAGACTGGGAATGCCCACCAAGTGATTTCTGTTTTAGCGCCATCTCCACCTGATTTAGCAGCATCTTTACTACCACCAGAATTACCACATGCAGCAAGGCCAAGAACCGCAGCACCCGCAAGTACTGTACAAGCTAGTTTTCTAAATTTCATTTGTATTCTCCTAATTGATAAGCGTATCCATATTGGATAATGAGTAAGATTGCATTTGTATACGTTTTCATTTCATCCGACGCATCCATCACTCTCCTCTGTTTTTAAATTGTGTTATTTAAGACCAGCAACGAAGCGTTCTGTAATCTCTTTTGGTCTAGTAATAGCGCCACCTACAACGATGCCTCGCACTCCATATCCCAGGATTTGTTTGGCTTGTTCTGGTGTATGAATTTTCCCTTCTGCAATGACATCTACACCGGCATCACAGAGTTTTTTTATTAATTCAAAATCGGGACCATCCACTTTTGGACTGTAAGATGTGTATCCTGATAAGGTTGTTCCGACAAAGTCAATTCCTGCTTCAACGGCTGCCAATCCTTCCTCGAAAGTACTTGTATCAGCCATCAAGAGCTGGTTAGGATATTTTTCCTTAACCTGACGAATGAACTCTTGAATCTCCAAACCATCATAGCGTTCACGCTTGGTACAATCCAGAGCAATGACCTCTATATCAAGTTCTGCCAATTCATCAACTTCTTTCATAGTAGCAGTGATGAAGGGTTCTTGCGGTGGATAATCTCGTTTTATTATCCCAATGATTGGAAGGTTTGTGACCTCCTTGATTTCCTTGATATCGCGAACACTATTTGCTCGGATACCGACTGCTCCACCTTGCTCAGCCGCTTTGACCAGCAAGGGAATGACTCCTCCCGCTTCTGTATAGAGCGGTTCGTGAGGAAGGGCCTGACAAGAAACGATGATTCCATCTTTGATTTGTGCAATCAAGGCTTCTTTAGTAATCTGTGGCATCCTCTTTCCTCCTTTTCTTTGTTCTTATGAGTTTATTATATATCATTTGTGAAGCGCTTTCAATACTTTGTAGTAGAATAGATTTCAGTTTCAAAAGTTATTTAATTCAAACAGGCCTGCTGAAAGTACTTTCAGCAGGCCTGTTTGAATTTTTTTAGGAGAATACCAATGTTTATTGTACAACTTCAGACAGTTTTACTTTACGATCTTCAAACATAGATTTTGTACAAGCATCTGCAGTAGCAATTGCTTCTAGAGCCGCTTCACCTGTCAACAATTTTGCAAATTCTTCTGATACTGGAGCTCCTTGCATAATCTCATGCAGATAGCGCATTTCTTTGTCGATCACAGATGATAGCCATAATGGAGTACGTTTACCTGGTTTACCATAAGCAATTGCTCCGTCCATCTCTGTACTATGATAGATACGAGTCCGATCATCATCTTCTTCTTGCGATTCATGAATCAAGAAATAACTTTCTTGTCCATCTAGCTTAAGAGTTCCTTTACAGTTGAATAAGTCTAAGCGGATAGCACCTTTCGTTCCTTGAATCAAAACATAATGTTCACCCCAACGATAAGCTGACCCCCATTCTAACAAGGCAAAACGCTTATTAGAAAATTCCATATTGACAAAAATCATATCATCTTCATCACCGAAATTTTCACCTTCATGGGCTACATTTCCACCTGTCATGGTTACAGTTTCAGGCATACCACCCATAAGGAATTGCACGCAATCCAACTCATGGATGTGGTGATACAAGTGACCACCTGATTTTTCACGGATTTTTTTCCATGATACTGATGGTTGTTGTTCTTCCCAACCATTACGAGCTGTGTGACAGTATAGAACGTCTCCAATAACTCCTTGATTAATTAGTTCTTTTGCATGATGAACACCATTAAAGAAATTCATAATATGTCCTGCCATAAAGGTTACATTGTTTTCTTTACATGCATCTACCATCTCGCGACAATCTTGATAAGAAAGCGCAATTGGTTTTTCACAGAAAACATTTTTGCCATGTTGTGCAGCCTTAATAACTGGTTCTTTATGAAGATTATTTGGAGTTGCGACAATAACACAATCTACTTCATCGCTAGAAACCAAATCATCTAAGGAGCTTGCTACTTTTGCTCCCAATTCTTCTGCAATTGCTTCTGCATTATCTGGATCATAGAGAAGAGTAATCTCTGCTCCATCATTCTTTTGCATATAACGAGCCAACTCAGCCCCAAAATATCCTGTTCCAACAACACCATATTTAACCATGTTTTTCTCCTTTATTAAATAAACTTTCTAATTTTAACTTATTTCACAGATCCTTCTGATAATCCACTTGCAATCTTATTTTGGATGATAGAGAAGAAAATGATTGATGGAAGAACTACAATAACAGATGCTGCCATCATATCTCCCCAGTCTAAGATTTCTGAACCATTAAGCGAACGAAGGGCTACTGCTACTGTCATCTTTCCTGTATTGTTAATCAAAATCAAAGCATACAAGAATTCATTCCAAGCATTGATAAATGTATAAATAGCTGTTGCTACAATACCTGGTGCTACAATCGGTAGTACAACTTTATAAAAAGTAACAAATTTATTTGCACCATCAATTCTAGCTGCTTCTTCAATTCCAATTGGAACTGTTTGGAAAAATCCAACTAAGAGCCAAACTGCATATGGAACACTAAAAGATAGATAAACCATCATCAAGCCAAATAAACTATTTGTTAATCCAACTTTAGCAATGGCAATTGAATAGGGAATTGCTAACAAAATTGGTGGGAAAATGTAGGTAATGACGAGTAGTCTCGACATGATTGCTCCCAATTTAGGGAAAAATCGAACAATACCATAGGCTGCCATAGCCGAAATAATAATCGCAATAACGGTTGTAGCTAAGGCAATAATCAAACTGTTTCGAATATTATCAATAAAGTGCAAGTCGTTGATAACATGAGTGAAATAATCTAATGTAAATTGTTCAGGCCAAAATCTTGTTGGATACTGAGTCAATTCCCCTTTCCCCTTTACAGACGATATGATAATCCATACCAATGGGAAAATTGCAACGATGGTCGCACCAATCAAGAGTGCATGTGAGAGAATATCTAAATAAATACTGGATTTCTTCTTCATTATTTTCTACCCTCCTTTTCCCACTTACTGATGATAGCAAAGTAGATAAAGCAAATCGCCACCAAGAAGATAAAGAGCAATACTGTGACTGCTGAAGCACGACCCAACAATTTAGTTCCCCAACCTAGGTTGTAAGCAAAAATTGGAAGCGTTGTTGTAGCATTTGCTGGTCCACCACCAGTAATTAGGTAGATAATGTCAAAGTTATTAAAGATCCATACAGTTCTCAAAACAACTAGAAGTCCTACAACCACTTTAATATGAGGAAAGACAATAAACTTGAACACTTGCCAACTTGAAGCACCATCTATCTTAGCAGCCTCAAATTGTTCTTCTGGTACTGTCTGCAATGCCGAAAGCACATTAACCATAATCATCGGCGCTCCAAACCAAATGTTGATAAACACCAAACATAGGAATGCCCATGTACTATCTGTCAAAAATGCAGGCGTATGTTCCATTAAACCTAATTTTACGATTAGATTAGGTAAGTAGCCATAAACCCCGTTTAGAATCCACTGCCAAGAAAAGGCAATAACGATGGTAGGAAATGCCCAAGGAACAATCAATAAGGTCCTATATAATTTCTTGAAGTGGCGTACTCTGTGAAGAGCTAAAGCCAATACAAACCCTACTAAAACTTGACCAACTAATGAGAAAACGGTCCACTTAATTGAATTAAAGAACGCATTAAAGAAGTTGGGATCTGATAGCACAGCTTTATAGTTAGCTAAACCAACAAATTTATAATTAGGCATAATCAAATGCTTATTGGTAAAGCTATAAAAAATACTCGAGAAAAACGGATAAACAAAGAGTAATCCTACGATAATCATAGCTGGCAAAACAAATATCCAGCGAGTTAAATTACGTTCTTTAACCATTCTCCTTCTCCCTTCTTTTACAAGATTGGGCTAGGGATTTTCAGCTCACTAGCCCACCTATTTTCTAGTCTTTTACATCTACTGAGCAGCCTCAAATAAATCGTTTAGTTGTTTTTCTGCTTCTTTTGCTGCTTTCATAGGATCTGTTCCATTTGAAATGATATCTTGGAACATTTGTTCAATAATGTGTTGGTTAGTCAACATACCAGCTTGTACACTTGGTCCATTTTCATATCCAATAGCAGTACCTTTTTTAACAGCTTCAGTAATTACTTCTTCAGCATGTTTAAATTTCTTACGAGTTTCATTTTCTTTATAGGCTGCAGAATCGCTAATTCCCTTAATAGTTGGCAACATACCTACTGGAGTTGAATCAAGGAATTTAATGTAGTCTTCTTCATTATAAAGTGATTCCAAGAATGCTTTAGCAACTTCTGGATGTTTTGAATTTTTCCAAACAACCATTGGAATGTTTGAGGTTTCAATTCCTTGGTCCTTATCAGATTCTTTGATTTTTGGAATAGGATAAGCATCAATTGAATCAATCAGTTGAGGACTGTTGGCATTAATTCCTCCAATATGGAAGCCAGAGTTAAAGTCAAATGCTGTTTTTCCTTGATAGAACAAGGTAGCTTGTTGAAGGACATTAAAGTTCAAAGAATCTTGAGGTGAAATTTCTTTATACATTTTAACCCAGTATTTAATACCATCTTGAGCAAGTTGGCTTGTCAAATCTGCTTTAAGATCTTTTGTCAAAAGACTTCCACCACCACTACGTACGTAGAAGTTCAAGAAACGTGTTGCCATTAAGTCATTTGTTCCAAACGGAACAGACAAGCCATAAACTCCAGCTTCTTTCAATTTTTTAGAAGCTTCATAGAGTTGATCCCAAGTTTTAGGAACCTCAATATTATGTTCTTTTAACAAATCTGTTCTAACCCACATAACTTGTGCATGTGAATAAAGAGGAACAGAGTAGTAATTATCTCCGATTTTTGCCTCATTTAAGGCAGTTTCATTAAATTTATCCTGTCCAATACGCTTGATAGAATCGTTTAGCGGAACCAAAGCATCTGAGTTGACCATTTCCATTACTTGGTTAGGGAGAGCTGTACTGATATCTGGCACATTCCCATTTGCTAAACCTGTAGTCCATTTAGTATAGAAGTCATTCCAAGAAAATGTTTCAATCTTGATTTTCGTTTTTGGATGCTTTTGCATGAAAGCATCTGCTGATTTTTGAATACTTTCTAAACGAGGTCCTTGAGTAAAGGAGTGCCACATTGTAATCTCACCAGATAATTCTGTCGGCGGTTCAGTACTAGTTGTATCCTCTTTCTTTCCTGAACAAGCTACCAAGGCAACGGCTGCTAGCGCAACTCCAGCTAGACATAAAAACTTTCTCATTTTTTTCATTGTTCTTCCCTTTCTACATTAAGAAATCGCAACTTTAAAGACTACTTTTTTCACAGGTTCATCATTTATACGAACCTTCGGTTGGTGTAAATCTTCTGGAAAAGTGATGAGGCATTCGCCAGCTCTCAAATGAACCAACTGTTCCACTTTCCCTGTGTATAATTCAATATCTTTTTCTTTATCATATTTTTGGGTAACGCTTACATTTTCCGGCGACGTAACAGCCATGGCTTCTTCGTTTTCCAAAACTAAATGAATATCCAAATATTTTTGGTGAGTTTCAAAGAAAGCTCCTGCTTGGCCATCTGCTAAATATGTAAAGCAATTTCCAAACAATCGATCACCATCGATATCAATCGGACCTTCTGTCAAATTTTCTAGTCCTGTTTTTTCTAGAAAATCTATTAATGTTGCAAAATGTGGATTTACTTTCACATAAGTTTCTAAACGACTAATTTTTGTAATAATCATACCGTATCCTCCTTTCTACATCTAGTTTCACCAATAACTTTTTAAGAGAGAAATACTCTACATTTCATTCTCTAAATTAGTTTTGTTAGCGTTTTCAAATAGAGTATACTTTTTTTTTTTAGCATTTCAACTCTTTTTCTAATTTGGAATTTAGTTTCAAACCTTTTTAACTATGTCAACTATATTAAAAGTACTTTCAAAAATAAGTAGATTTCTTGCAATACTTGTTTCGAGTGCACAAATTAAGAAACAGAAAAAAGAAGAAAGTGGAAAACTCAATTTCAGGAGAAAATGAAGTAGATATAGTATGTTGAAGTTAGAATAGTACGCTACGACTTCTAAAACATTGCTAGAAATTAAATTGACTTTCTTAACAGATTTGTTCACATCTTATTTCAATCTACTATCTTCCCACAATAAAACGCATAATATCAAGGTTTCTTAATCCCCTGATACTATGCGTATTTATGATTTTTAAGATTTTGTGCCTAGAGTCAACCCCTTATTTTAGATATTTAAAAGGAATCGCACTACCACAAAGCCAGTTGTAGACTTGGTCATTGACAAAAACATTCATGGCTTCGTGAGCATATTCAGGCATGATGCGATAGGCCTTATCGCAGGTCAGGCGGTTGTATATCGCAAACTGGGTAATAGGGTAGCAAACATCGTCATCCAAGCCCGTAATCATCTTAACCTCACCCTTGATACGATGGGCAAGATTTTTCACATCGATATAGGCAAGGGTCGCCATGATTTCCTCCTCAGTTTCGTGGAATGGGTCGTGAAACTTGAAATAACGGAACAGTTCGTCATAGGCTTCACTAGTATTGCCTATCTCAAGAACCCGTCTAAAGTCTGATAAGAAGGGATAGATGGTAACTGTTTTCTGAATCCGAGGATTGAGCCCTGCTGCAACCAAGGCTAGAGCCCCTCCTTGCGAGGCACCATAGCTAGAAAGATGCTTCTCATCAACCTGAGGCAGACTAGCAACAATTTCGATCAACTGGTAAATATCTAGATAAACATCCTTATAAAAGAGGTGATCCCGACCTTCCACAGCACCACGGATAATGTGACCCTTGACCGTATTTCCTAGAGGAGAACGTAAGCCATCTTGTGAGTAACCCGACTGCCCCCGCACATCCATAGAAACAACACCATAACCAGCTACGGTGAAGGCTAGCATGTCTGCCCAGTCCCAACCACGTCCCATATAACCATGGAAATGGAAGATTAGTGGAACCTTCTCCTCACTCTTTGGAAGAACGACGCGTGCATAAACCTTGCCTTCATTGGTTCCTTCAAACGTTAACTCATAGCACTTAACTTGAGGAATGTGGAAATTTCTTTCCTCCAACTGGTAGGCTGGAAGAGTTGAAACTTTTTTCACTTCCTCATCCCAGAAAGCATCAAAGTCTTCTGGAACCTCATCCCGTCCTCTATAAGTCTTGATTTCTTCTAACAAAGCTAGATTTTTCATAACATGCTCCTTTTATTTTGTAATCGCTATCACAACTGTAGCATATCTAGAAAAGCATTGCAAGAAAGAAGGGTAAATAGAAAGTGAATTTAGCTTTCCTTTCTTCAAACCTACTGACAGAAAGTATAATCAATTGAATCTAGAATAGTACCAATTAACTTCTAAAGTATTTTTAGAAATTAATGTGAATGTCCCTGTTGATTTGTCTACAGCTTATCTCGATATACTATAGTTTCAATGGCGATTGGACAGAGAATCATTTATCAGAAAGCGAGGTAACATCATGAAAGCAATCGGTACGCAAATGTTACAGACAGAACGTTTGATTTTGAGAAGATTTGTGGAGAGTGATGCAGAAGCTATGTTTCAAAATTGGGCTTCGTCTGCTGAGAATCTAACCTACGTCACCTGGGATCCGCATCCTGATGTTGAGGTCACTCGAAACTCGATTCGTAATTGGGTTGCTTCCTATGCTAATCCTAACTATTACAAATGGGACATTTGCCTCAAAGAAAACCCAGAACAAGTGATAGGAGATATCAGCATCGTTGAAATGCACGAGGAAGATTTAAGTTGTGAAATTGGCTATGTTTTAGGAAAAACTATTGGGGGCGTGGTCTTATGACAGAGGCCTTAAAAGCTGTGTTGGACTTTTGTTTTACTCAAGCAGGATTTCAAAAAGTCAAAGATCGATATGCCAGTCTCAACCTAGCTTCAGGCCGTGTGATGGAGAAGGCAGGGATGTCCTATCTAAAGACTGTTGCAAATGGGGTGGAGAGAAAAGGTCATGTTGCGGATCTCATTTATTATCAGATAAGCGGGGAATACAGATAAGCTTAACATTTATTGCTTATCCTCTGTTCTTATTTTTTATTTACTATTTCATTTATCCTCTCTTTTCCGAATAAATAAGTAAGTAGTGGCAGAGAATCTAGTAAACCTAGATTTAAAAATGTGCTATAATGAAAGGAGAGGAAGAATGATTCTCAGACATCCGGGCATCAGCCCAACCAATGACTTGGTTGCTAAGAAAATCTTTAGCAACCCAGAAATCACTTGTCAATTTATTCGAGATATGCTGGACTTGCCAGCCAAAAATGTGACCATTTTGGAGGGGAGCAATATTCATGTATTGCCTTCCGTGCCTTACTCAGCCCAGGATTTCTATACCAGTATAGACGTCTTGGCAGAGTTGGACAATGGCACGCAGGTTATTATCGAAATCCAAGTTCATCATCAGAATTTTTTCATTAAT